>CAZISP010000240.1:1175-3073 GCA_964541955.1 uncultured Lachnospiraceae bacterium | reverse complement strand
AGTATGGTTTGACAATGCCCCTGCGAATGGTATAATTATCATAGGAAACAGAGGAGGCGAACACCATGAAGGCGGCATCGGGCAGATGGCTTGTGGTCCATGTGACTTACAGCCAGCGGCAGGCGGATGAAATTGCGCGCCTGCTGGAATGCGAGGGCTTTTTGGTGAATGTGCAGGCGCTGAACCGTGCAATTTCGGGCTCCGGCGCGTTTGAACTTCGGGTATTGGCTTCCGAGGCGGAAGAAGCGCGCAGATTTCTAATGGAAAAAGGAATTTAAACGATATTTTTAAAGGAGAAACTGACCTATGAAGCGTATTGGTGTTTTGACTTCCGGCGGAGACGCCCCGGGCATGAATGCTGCGATTCGCGCCGTTGTGCGTACGGCATTGGATTTGGAAATGTCTGTGGTTGGTTTCAAGCGCGGCTATAACGGCGTGCTGATGCGCAGCCCGGATCAGCGGGATGATTTTGAAATCCTCACCGCGTCCAGCGTGTCCAACCGCATCCATCGCGGCGGCACCTTCCTGATGACCGCCCGCTGCACCGATTTTCTGGATGTGGAATGCCAGAAGGCGGCCATCCGAAACATGCGCACCATCGGCGTTGAGGGCCTTGTGTGTATCGGCGGCGATGGTACCTTCAAGGGCGCCGAGGCGCTGAACAGCCTGGGTTTCCCCACCGTTGGCGTGCCCGGAACCATCGATAATGACCTCGCCTATACCGACTATACCATTGGTTTTGATACTGCCCTCAATACCGCCTGCGAATGCATCAACCGCATCCGCGAAACCAGCGATTCCCACGAGCGCACCAGCCTGATCACCGTCATGGGCCGCAACTGCGGCGATATCGCCCTGCACACGGCGCTGTCCTGCGGTGCGGAGATCTACATGGTTCCGGAAATTCCGTGGAGCCTGGAGGAGGTTGCCGAGCGCGTGAAGTGGGGCGTGCTCCGAGGCAAGCGCAGCATGATCCTTGTGTTTGCCGAGGGTGCGATGAGCTCCCTCACCAGCAACCTGCCGGAACTGCTCAAGGCCAACTCCAAACTCAGCGACATTGAGCCCGACGAGATCGACAGCCACCAGATCGCCCGCATCATCGAGGTGCTCTCCGGCCACGAGACCCGTGCCACTGTGCTGGGCTATCTGCAGCGCGGTGGTAGCCCCTCCGCCAAGGATCGCATCCTCGGTACCCAGCTGGGCGCGAGGGCCGTGGAGCTGCTGCACAAGGATGTGAGCGGCATGGCCGTCGGCGTGCGCGGAATGGACATGATCGATGTTCCCTTCGCCGATGTGCAGAAGGGCCAGCACGCGGCGGACGTGGGAATTGCGGAATTGGTTGACGTAATGGCCGTCATGACCCGCGCATAATTATGGAAAGAATTTTGATCACCGGCGCAGGCAGCGAAATGCAGGGCGTCGGCAGGCTGGCGGATGGCCGCGCTGCATTCGTGCCCGGCGCGCTCCCCGGCGAAACCGTGGAAATTGAAATTGCGAAGGACGCCGCCCGCTTCTGCGAGGCCCGGCTGCTTCGCGTTGTGCAGTCCTCCCGGGACCGCGCCGAACCCGCATGCCCGCATTACGGCGTGTGCGGAGGCTGCTCGGCCCAGCACATGAATTATCAAGCATCCCTCCGCCTCAAGCGGCAGCGGGTGTACGATGCGCTTCAACGCATTGGCGGCGTGGAAAATCCTCTGGTGGGGGCTACAATCGGCTGCGAGAATCCCGAGAGGTGCCGCAACAAGGCCGAATACGCCGTCTCCTTTCGGGATGGCAGGCTCCTGATCGGCAGTTTTGAAGCAAAGAGCCGCCGCATCGTGCCCCTGAAGGACTGCATGCTCCAGCACGAGGCCAGCATCCGCGCGCTCAGCTGGGTGCAGGCGGAGCTGCCGAAGTAT
>CAZISP010000240.1:0-1165 GCA_964541955.1 uncultured Lachnospiraceae bacterium | reverse complement strand
TGTATGGCTGTGCGAGCCGCATCCGCTTCCTCGTCACCCGGGTAAACCGGGCGGGGGAGATGGTCGTGGTGTTCTGCGCCGACGCGCCCGTACAGGAGGATGTGCGCCGCATGGCAAAGCCGCTGATGGAGGCAGTGCCGGAGGTGAAGTCCCTGTACTTCTGCAAGCTGAACTTCCGTCCCGCCCACGCACTCGACGGCGCGTGCAGCCACATCGCCGGCAGCAAAACCATGGTGGACGAGCTGCTGGGGCTCAGGTTCGAGCTCTCGCCCCAGTCCTTCTTCCAGGTAAACCCCGCGCAGGCGGAGAAGCTGTACATGAAGGCGCTGGAGGCTGCGGGCCTTCATGAAAACTGCGATAAGCGCGTCCTGGATGCCTACTGCGGCGCGGGCACCATTACCCTCGCTGCGGCGCGGCTGGCGCAGCATGCCACGGGCGTGGAAATCGTGCCGCCCGCCATCGAAAATGCCAGGCAGAACGCAAAACGCAATGGCCTCGAGAAGAAAACCCGCTTCATCTGCGCCGATGCGGCAAAGGAAATCCCCAAGCGCATCGCCTCCGGAGAGCGCTTCGACGCCGCCATCATCGATCCGCCCCGCAAGGGCGCGGACGCGGCGCTGATCCATGCGCTGGCGGATGCGAAGATTGATCGCATCTCCTATGTCTCCTGCAATCCCTCCACCCTCGCCCGGGATGTGAAGCTCCTGCGGGAGCGCGGCTATCGCCTCGAATGGGCCCAGCCGGTGGATATGTTTCCCTGGACAGAGCATGTGGAGACGGCGGCATTGCTGATACGCAAGGGCGTTTGGGATGATTATATGGTTCGCGCGGTGCATGCGCGCCTGAAGGACCGCTATAATCTGAAGGTCACCAATGCCTTCGCGGTTGATGATGGCTTTAGGGAAGATTATCCGCTTCTCTGCGGGGAAGCGCGGGGACTGAAATTCTATCTGTATGACGACCCCGGGGACTATGTGTTCTCATGGCAGGTTCCTGGCCAGGAGTTCAACAATCATACCCATCCCCAAAATCTGGAGGAAGCGGAGGAGCTTGTTGTCCTCTTTATGGAAGGAAAATTATAAAGAGACGCTTTCAGCGTCTCTTTATAATTCCTTGCTTTCCAGCACCAGCCGGGCGAAATCCTCGAAGTAGTAGCTGGTGCAGC
>CAZISP010000239.1:0-3086 GCA_964541955.1 uncultured Lachnospiraceae bacterium | reverse complement strand
AATGCGCGACGGTGTTGACACCGCTATCGCCATCTGTGACATGGAAAATATCGACCCCGTAGGCGTTCACACGGGCGACTCCGTGGTCGTTTGCCCCTGCCAGACAATTTCCCGCGAGGATTATACCATGCTTCGCGACAGCGCGCTCAAGATAATCCGTTCTCTTGAAATTGCAGGCGGCTGTAACGTTCAGTTTGCTCTTGACCCCGATTCTTCAAATTATTACGTGATCGAGGTAAACCCCAGAGTTTCCCGCTCCAGCGCACTTGCAAGTAAGGCGAGCGGCTTCCCCATAGCACGTGTGACCGCAAAGATCGCCGTTGGTATGACTCTTGCCGAGATCATGTCCGCAGGCGACCCTGCAAAGTTCGCGCCCAAACTTAACTATATCGTTACAAAGATGCCCCGTTTCCCCTTCGATAAGTTTGCGGATGCAAATAATCACCTGTCAACTCAGATGAAGGCAACGGGCGAGGTTATGAGCATCGGTAAGAACCTTGAAGAGAGCCTTCTCAAGGCAGTCCGCTCTCTCGAAATCGGCGTTTACCACCTGCACATGAAGAAGTTCGAAACCAATGGCACAGACCAGATGCTTGGTTATATCGGTGACGCTACCGACGACCGCTTCTTCGCTATTGCCGAGCTTCTGCGCCGCGGCGTGACTAATCAGCAGATCTTTGACAAGACTCAGATCACCGATTTCTTTATTGAAACTATCAGAAATATCGTAAACATCGAAAAGGAAGTAAAGGCTGCACCATTTAACCGCGAGGTTATGCTTAAGGCAAAGAAGTACGGCTTCTGTGACAGAATCATTGCTGACCTTTGGGGCTCCGATGAGCTGACCGTATATAATTACCGCTTGGGCGAAAATGTTCGTCCCGCATACAAGATGATCGACACCTGCGCCGATCAGTTCGAGTTCTACGTTCCTTATCTCTATTCCGCATACGAGGGCGAGAACGAGACCGTGCGCTCCGATAAAAAGAAGATCATCGTTCTTGGCTCCGGTCCTATCAGAATCGGACAGGGCGTTGAGTTCGACTACTCCAGCGTTCACGCTATCATGACCATTCGTGATAACGGCTACGAGGCAATTATCATCAACAACAACCCCGAGACGGTTTCCACCGACTACACCTGCTCGGACAAGCTTTATTTCGAGCCTCTGACGGTTGAGGACGTTATGAACATCATTGAGCTTGAGCAGCCCGATGGCGTTATCGCGTCTCTCGGCGGTCAGACCGCTATCAACTTAGCAGAGCCTCTCACCCGCCGCGGCGTTAAGATAATCGGCACCGACTGCGAGGCAATGGACAGAGCAGAGAACCGCGATTCCTTTGAGAAGATCCTTTGCGAGCTTGGTATTCCCCAACCCGACGGACGCGCCGTAACAGACGTTGAAAGCGGCGTCAAGGCGGCAAGTGAGATCGGCTATCCTGTTCTCGTTCGTCCCTCCTTCGTTCTGGGCGGACGCGCCATGCAGATAGTTGCAAACGAGGCTCAGCTCCGCTTCTATCTTAAGAACGCCGTTGCCATCGACGAGGACAGACCCGTTCTTGTTGATAAATACATCGTGGGTAAAGAGGTCGAGGTAGATGCCGTTTGCGACGGTAAGGACGTATTCGTTCCCGGTATCATGGAGCTTGTTGAGAGAACGGGTATCCACTCGGGAGACTCTATCAGCGTTTACCCCTCGTTCACTCTCTCCGAAAAGGTAAAGGACACGATTCTTGACTATACGAGACGCCTCGGTATCGGCATCGGTATCGTTGGTCTTTACAATATCCAGTTCATCGTTGATAAGAACGAAAACGTCTATATCATCGAGGTAAATCCCCGTTCCTCCCGTACCGTTCCGTTCCTTTCCAAGTCCACTGGCTACAGCCTGGCTGACATCGGTACGCTTGTCATTCTCGGTAAATCTCTGCGCGAGCAGGGGCTGGCTGACGTCAAGCCCGTTGACCGCGAAAAGTGGTACGTAAAGGTTCCCGCGTTCTCGTTCTCCAAGCTCCGCGGAATGGATACCTACCTGTCTCCCGAAATGAAGTCCACGGGTGAGGCTATCGGCTACGACAAGACCATCAACCGCGCGCTCTATAAGGCGCTTCAGGCTTCGGGCATGACCATCGCCAACTACGGTACGGTTTTCGTTACCATTGCAGATAAGGATAAGGAAGAGGCACTTCCTCTTATCCGCCGCTTCTATAAGCTCGGCTTCAATATCGAGGCGACCAAGGGTACGGCAGAATATCTCAAGACCCACGGAATCAGAACCCGTATCAGACGCAAGCTCAGCGAGGGAAGCGAGGAGATTTACGACTCTATCCGTCAGGGCTACGTGAACTACGTGATCAACACCAGAGACTACTCAAACGAGACGGGCCTCATGTCCGACGGACTTCTTATCCGCCGCTGTGCTATCGAGAACGGTGTGACGGTATTTACCGCGCTTGATACAGTAAGAGTTCTGCTTGACGTCCTTGAGGACATAACCATGCAGGTCTCTACGATCAACTAAAATAAACTGCGAGAGGGCAGGTCTGCGGCTTGCCCTCCCGAACAATATCTCCCTGAAAGGAGCAGAGAAGATGACTCAGGTGTTTTACACTGTTGAGAAAAATGAAAAGATTGCAAAAAACGTTTACAAGCTGACGCTTTTGGGTGACACGAGTGCAATAACCGCCCCCGGTCAGTTTGTTAACATAAAACTTGACGGTATGTTCCTTCGCCGCCCCATATCTGTGTGCGGCTGCGAAGGAGACATTCTCACTATCATATATAAAATAGTCGGCGAAGGAACCGCGATCATGTCAGAAATGGTCCCGGGTACCGTTCTTGATGTACTCATGGGGCTCGGAAACGGCTACAATACAGAAGTAAGTGGTGACACCCCGCTGCTCATAGGCGGCGGCGTCGGCGTTCCTCCAATGTATATGCTGGCGAAAAAGCTCATTTCCGAGGGAAAGAGCGTATCCGTTATTTTAGGGTTTAACACCAAAGACGAGATATTTTACGAAGATGAGTTCCGCGCTTTGGGCGCACACGTTTATATCGCCACGGCAGACGGAAGTGTCGGCACAAAG
>CAZISP010000238.1:0-3092 GCA_964541955.1 uncultured Lachnospiraceae bacterium | reverse complement strand
ACAATATCACCGACGTGTATATCAGCGAGACGGTATGCCGTATGCCCAATTACAGCTTCACCTCAAACGCGAATGCAAAGTCATTCTCCAGAATTTTCGGAGATAACCTGAGCTACACGCTTCATACAGGACCCGAGATGCTGTCGTTGCTGGTCGCTTACTACGACGCGCTTCATGATTCCGATTCTACTTATATAACTTCGAATGACTATCAGGATAACGTGGATTACATCAAGGTCGAAATTGACGACACGACCCTGACCATCAAAGAATGGAAGGAGCTTTATACCTTGAACAGCGATTATGAGATAAACCTTTCAACCTCCAGAACCGTTGGAATCGAGGGCAAGACTGCTCCCGACGGCACGGTTGACACCGCTGCCATCTACGATGAGGAAACAGGCGAGGCTGCAGGCGCGTTTGCGTCGGGAGATTTTGGCTTCTTCTCGGTAGATTTGAAGAGCGGAGACACCTACGGTGTTGTTACCGTCGCTATTTGCGACTCCTCTGATAAGGTGCTGACCTCCATGGCTTTCAAGATCACGTCCCAGGAGGTAAATACCTGCCTGCGCTTCACCGCAACGGGAAATGAATCCTACGTCAAGATATCCCTGACGGGCGGAAGCGCGACAAAGGTGATTTTCGCTAACCCCGCGTTCTATCATTCAAGCGCATCGTCCTTTACCTTCGTCAAGAGAGGTTAATACATGAAGCAAGACGGCTCCTGGACTACTACTCAGTATAAGTACGCTGACTATTACACCACCTCGGCTCTTACAACTCAGATAACACAGTGTAACGACGTGCTGGTCAACGGCAATTATCTCTATGCCATCAGCTCCCGTCAGAGTCGCTTCTACAGCTTTGATATCACCGACCCTGCAAACCCCGGTCTCCTTGATTTCATTGACGACCTGGGCGATCTGCGTCAGATGGAATTCACATCTGACAGAAACGGAATAGTTGCGGTGGCAAGATCCTCCTCCACCTACGTCTTCGATATCTCCGATCCTGCTGATGTGAAGATGGCGAATCGCATAGACAATTTTGAATATGCAACGGGTGTTGACGTCAGCGGAAACTACTGTGCTATTGCGGACAGAAGCCATGGCGTTACGATCTTTGATATTTCGGATATATATAATCCCGTGGGTGTTTCCAACATATCCTGCGGCGAGACACAGGACGTTGATATCTACGGAAACTATATCTATTGCGGTATCTGGGGCGATCAGTGCATCAGAGTTATTGACATCACCGATGTGGATAATCCCGTTATGCTCACCGAGCTTGAGCGGTCTCTGTGCGGACGCGGTGATGGAGTTACGGTGCGAGACGGCTATCTTTACGCCGCAACGGGTCACAACGACGGTAAGTCTACCGGCGCGGGCGGCTATATCGGAAACGGCTTTGAGATCTGGGACGTTCGTGATCCCATGAACCCCACACTGCTTTCTATTGCGCGTTTTGAAGGCACGTGGTATGGCCAGCCTGACATCTGGAAGGTGGAGATCTCGGGAAATATCGCATACGTTTGCGGCTCCTATAACGGCGTTTATATCTATGACGTTACGAACAAGAAGAACCCCGTTCGCCTTGAGCACGTCGAGATAGTGGCAAAGACCACCGATGACAGATACGCGGCGAACCCCAACATAGCGACGTATCCTTATCCCTATGATACCTCCGTTGAGGCGCACTCGGCGGTTTATCAGATCGCTTGCACCGAGGGCTATATGTATATGGCGGGAGTAAACGCAGGCCTGTTTATCCACAAGACCGAAAATGCTCACGTGCTTGACGTCAAGGATTGCGATCCCGTTGCGGACGTATCGGACGGCTCTTACTATGACGTTGATTTTGAGAGCTTCGGCTGGAGCGACGTTGTGAAATTTGACACCGAGGGCTCTCAGGCCTGGGGCGTTGCAACAAACGGAGAGTACCTGTACGTTGCATCGGGCATCAAGGGCATCAGAGTTCTTGACAAGAACATGAAGCAGATATATATCTATCCCACGCTTGACCTTACCATGGACGTAAAGATCGCCGGCAACGTGCTCGTTTCCGCGGAGTGTGACGGCGGAATCGCGGTCTACACAATAAATGACGACGGATCACTGACTCTTAACTCCACCACAAAGACGAACAAGAGCAGATTCTGGTATTCGGACGGCACACGCCAGATAGAGATATCCCCCAACGGCAAATACGTTGTGGCATACAGTAACGCTTACATGGTGCTTTACAATATAAGCGGTCTCACGAGCATTACAAGCGAATATTACAACAATCGCTCCATGATTTATCAGCGCTTCATCGGCTTTGGCGCTTCTACCGTCGAGAATGAGGACGGCACACACACCGATTATATCGTTTCCTACATGGGTAACAGCGGAACGGGTGCTATCTTCAAGTTCGAGCGCGAGGCGGGAACCTGGGAACGCTTTGACTGGAAGACGGGACTTGCAAATAACAAGGGCTTGTGCGCTTACGGCGATATGATGTTCGCGACAGTTGATGCAAACACCGTTGCAATGTTCTCTCCTGCCGAAATAGCAGAGGTCTACGGCGCTTCGGGCGCGACCATAACCACAAAGCTTGTGGATATGCCCGAGGTGACCCTGTTCACCCTCAGCGGTGAGACAGGAGCGCAGGGACCGATCTCGATCGCAGACGGCTATATGTTCATTCAGGGCGGCGCCGTTTCCAACATGAGGGTGGTTGACATCTCCGATTTAACAGGCAATACTCTTGAGGTGATCAGTGCAATGGATACTCGTGCAATGGCAGGCTACGCTGTTGAATTTAACGGCAAAACGGTGCTTGCTATGGGCTTTGCGGGAGTAGTTTCTTTCACAATTGAATAATGCAGTCAAACAGCCAAGCCTTCGGGCTTGGCTGTTTTTGTATGCTCGGCTTTGCAAAAAAACCTTTACTTTTGCGATTTTTTGTGGTAAAATCAATTTGTTTGAAAAAAACACCAAAAACAGGAGGAATCGCAAATGAAAAAAACAGTACTCAAAAAATATGCGGAGCTTATTGCCCGCAAAGGCGTTAATATTCAGAAGGGTCAGGAGGTCATCGTCATAGCG
>CAZISP010000237.1:0-3105 GCA_964541955.1 uncultured Lachnospiraceae bacterium | reverse complement strand
ACACGGTATTCCAGCCCTTTGATTCCCGCTTTAACGGCGCAGAAAACGGCAAAAACTATGCGGCTCTGGACACGCTGTCACCCACCCTTTCCTCCACCGCCGCAAGTCTGGTCAAGACCCTTGTGATCGACAACGGGATCACGGGCGGAAACAACTACTCGCTGGCATATATGCCCACAGTCGAAACCGTTGTATTCCCCTCCGACTTCAGCTCGCTCACGGCAGGCTCGTTCCACGGCTGTAACAACCTCAGACTCGCGTATACGGCAGGCACATCTGCCGCCGCCGACACGGTGGACCTCAGCTCGATCGACAGCATAAGCTCACTCAATTGGCTGTTTACCGACTGTCATTCCGTAATAAACATTAAGCTCCCCGCCACCGCCTCGCTCACAAACGGCTACGGCTCCTTCAAAAACTGCTACCTGCTTGAGCGCGTATGGCTTGACGGCGGCGCGATGCCCCAAAGCGGAACAGTTGATTTCAGTCGAGCATCCTCTCTCAACATCAACGCCGATATGCTCACTAACGCATATCTTATCAACAATCTCATCTGCCCCGAAATCATAAGCTTTGCGGCAATCGACACGCTGGGTCGCGCCGTAATCGGCGCGGGCACGGGCAACCCGTACAGCGGCACGATCAATCTCAATGTTCAATTCACCGCCGGCTCCGAGGCAGAAGCCGCCATTCAGGCGCAAAGATTCTATTCCGCCCTCAAAGACAGCAAGATCGGTTTCAACGGCACGGCACACGCCTTTGACGGTGACATCGAAATTGACGGCGGCAATATTTACTGACATCCCACAAAAAAGCCCCTCGCAAGAGGGGCTTTTACTTTATTGTTCCGTATCCTCAACGTTCACGTCCGAGAGGGATTTAAGCTCGTAGAACTTACCCTTCTTTTCCATCAGCTCATCGTAGGTGCCGATCTCAACGGGCGTTCCGTTCTCCATTACCACAATGCGGTCGGCATCGCGGATGGTGGACAGTCTGTGCGCCACGATAAAGGTGGTTCTGCCCTTGATAAGCGAGGAAATTGCCTTCTGAACGTGATATTCGGAGATGTTGTCAAGTGCCGAGGTTGCCTCGTCCAAAATAAGTATTTTGGGGTCGCGTATAAGCGCGCGGGCAATGCAAATTCTCTGCTTCTGACCGCCCGAAAGCTTGTCGCCGTGCTCGCCCACCACCGTGTCGATACCGTTTGGCAGGTCGTCTAAAAATTCTTTCAGATTCGCCTGCTCGATCGCCTGATTTATCCGCTCCTCGCTGATGCCCGGCATACCGTAGGTTATATTCTCGCGGATGGTTCCCGCCATTAGAATACTGTTCTGAGGCACAACCGAAACAAAATGTCGGTAGTCGCTGAGAGACAAAGCTTCAATGGGCTTTCCGTCAACCAGGAACCTGCCTGATCCGGGCATAAGGAATCCGATTATCATATTCATGATAGTGGATTTTCCCGAGCCCGAGGAGCCAACGAAGGCTATACACTCGCCGGGACGCACGTGCAGGTTGAAATCGTGGATTGTATCCTCCTGCGCGTCGGGATAACGGAAGCAGACATCCTCGAATTTCAGATGCCCGTGAACGTAGCGAAGCTTGATCTTGTCGCGGCTGTCCTCAACGTCCTTTGACAAAATCACCTCTCCAAGCGAACGAGTGGACTCAACGCCTTTGGTAAGCTCGGGGAAAACGTTAACGAGCTGATTTACGGTACCCGTCACGGTGCTGAAGTACCCGTGGAAAAGAACGATGTCGCCGATTTCCACACCGCCTATTCCGCGCATTGCAAGGAACGCCGTAAAGAACAGGCACAGCGCGTTGAATATCTGGCTGATAAGCCAGCTGGTGGAGCCGAAGACCGAATTGATAAAGTCATATTCGAGCGCGCGTGAGCGGAAGGATTTTACCGTGCGCTCAAGCTTTGTTATCTCCTCGTCCTCAAGACCGTGAGCCTTGGTCACGGGAAGCATATTGAGCATGTCGGTAAGCTGAGCGGACATTGACTCACGCTCGTGGCGGATCCGACTGTTCTTTTCCCTCATACTCTTACGGAAGATCCGCATAAACATCACGTTTACGGGTATTACCGCCAAAAAGAATAAGGAAACGAGGGGACTTTTATAGATAACGAGTCCGATATATATGAGCATCGTCGAAAAATTCGGCAAAATGCTCTTGAGAATCTGATTCAGGAGCGTTTCGATGGCGGTAATGTCATTCAGAAACTTCGACTGGACCTTTCCGCTCTCGATCTCACGATGGAAGGAAATCGAAAGATGCTGGAGCTTTCTTATAAGAGTGCTTCGAAGCCCCGCCGCGATATTTCGGAGCATTCCGTCGGTATAGCGCGAATAGAAAACGTGGGCGGGAATATGGATCACCATGGTAAACGCAAGAACGAGCGCGTTTACGATGAGCGCCGTTTTCGTGTCGGCTCCCGTCAGGGCGTTAATGACGTTGGCAACGACCAGAGGCATTATCCACTGCGGCGAGTTCTTCACAACGTAAATCAGGAGTGAAACGAGAATCTTCGGTGCATTTGAGAACAGCAGTCGCTTTACGATATCCGCACCGCTCTTGAGCTTTTCGGGCTTCTCGGTGAACAGGGCCTCGTAGTCGGGCAGGGGTTTTCTCTCTCCGTTGACCGTGCCGAAAAAACGCTCCGTAATAGTTTCCTTGGGCTCCGTCTTCTCTTCGGTGGCTTTGCGTTTTACGTCATACGTTTCCATACCGTACCTCCGCTTGGCTTTTCCTCCCAAAATACGGGAGCAAACCGTTTTTTATTCATTTTCGGAGCAAAAAGCGCGTCCCTTGCTCCTCGCGTGTATTATAGCACGATGAGCCTTTTTGTCAAGGCTTTCGGAGAATATTTTTATCAACTTTATTTTTCGTTTTTGGGTTGCATTTTGCGGTTTTTTGTGATAGAATAAAAAAAGATTTTTTCGCCGCCCCGTCGGCGTTTTATTTTTCAAATTTTAAGTGAAAACGGAGGTTTTTATGCTGGGTATAAGAATCGTTGCCGTCGGAAACCTGAAGGAGGATTTTTTCAGGCAAGCCGAAGCGGAATATCTCAAGCGCCTGGGGGGCTTTTGCCGCGTG
>CAZISP010000236.1:0-3137 GCA_964541955.1 uncultured Lachnospiraceae bacterium | reverse complement strand
TCCCGGTACCGGTATCATCGCAGGCGGCGTGTGCAGAGCAGTGCTTGAGCTTGCGGGTATTTCCAATATCCGTGCCAAGTGCCTCCGCTCTAACAACCCCACAAACGTTGTTAAGGCAACATTTGAGGGCCTGAAGGCACTCCGTACAGCTGATGAGGTTGCAAAGCTTCGTGATATTCCCGTTGAACAGATCAAGGGTTAAGGAGGAGACGGTATTATGAAAAAGGTAACACTTGTAAAGAGTATCATCGGCTCCAAGCCCAATCAGAAGGCTACCGCCGCATCTCTCGGTCTCCGTAAGGTCGGCGACAGCATCGTTCACGAGGACAACGCAGTTCTTGCAGGCAAGGTTAAAGTAATCTCGCACCTCGTTAAAGTAGAAAACGCATAAAGGAGGATTTAACTGATGAAACTGCATGAACTTTCTCCGGCTCCCGGTTCTGCTACCCAGGGTTTCCGTAAGGGTAGAGGTCCCGGCTCCGGTAACGGTAAGACCGCAGGTAAGGGTCACAAGGGCCAGAACGCTCGTAGCGGCGGTGGCGTAAGACCCGGTTTCGAAGGCGGTCAGCTCCCTCTTTACAGAAAGCTTCCTAAGAGAGGCTTCAGCAACTATAAGTTCAAGACAACATACGCAACCGTTAACGTTGAGGCTCTTAACCGCTTCGAGGACGGAGCAGTAGTTGATCTCGATGCGCTTATGGCTGCAAGACTCGTTCGTCGTGAGCTTGACGGTGTCAAGATTCTCGGTCGTGGCGAGATCACAAAGAAATTAACTGTAAAGGCAACAGTCTTTTCTGCAAGTGCTAAGGAAAAGATAGAAGCAGCAGGTGGAAAGACTGAGGTGGTATAAATGTTACAGACGTTGAAGAATGCCTGGAAGATCCCGGAACTCAAAAAGAAAATCCTCTTCACACTTCTTATCGTCATCATTTATCGCATCGGTGCCAACATCCCGATTCCATACGTTTCAAACGATATTACAGCTCTTGCACAGCAGTCCTCCGGAACGATTTTCGAATATCTGAATATCCTCTCCGGTGGTGCCTTTGCACAGGCAACTCTGTTTGCACTTGGTGTAAGCCCTTATATCACATCGTCCATCGTTATCCAGCTTCTTACAATCGCTATTCCCGTCTTTGAAAGATGGTCCAAGGAAGGCGAAGAGGGTAAGAAAAAGCTGACGATGGCGACAAAGATCACCACGGTTGTCCTGGCTCTTGTAACCAGCTTTGGTTACTGCCAGTATATGAGCTATGCGGGAGTTCTTCCCACTGATCTCACCTTCTTCCAGAAGCTGGTAGTTATCATGACATACTGTGCTGGCGCTTCCATTGTTATGTGGATCGCTGATCTTATCAAGGGCAGAGGTATCGGTAACGGTATTTCCATTATCCTGTTCATAAATATTGTGGCAGGAACGCGCACAACCATTTCTCAGGTCATTGGAATGGTAAATACCGACACTATCGGATCTACCATCGGCGGAATTGCTCTTGTGATCGCGTCTCTCGCGCTCACGCTTCTCATCGTTGTCGTTATCGTTATTTTGAACGACAGTGAAAGAAGAATCCCGATCCAGTACGCAAAGAGAGTGGTTGGTCGCAAGATGTACGGCGGTCAGGGAACCAACCTTCCCATTAAGCTTAACATGACGGGCGTTATGCCTATCATCTTTGCAAGCTCCATCGTTTCGATTCCCGCAACGATCGGTAGCTTCTTCCCCAACAGTAAGTTCTGGACCTCTGTGACGGATGTATTTAACTATGATACATGGCTTTACATTCTGATCGAGTTCCTGCTTCTTATCGCGTTCGCTTACTTCTACGTTGCGATTTCCTTTAATCCCGTTGAAGTATCCAACAACATCAAGCAGCAGGGTGGTGCTATCCCCGGTATTCGTCCCGGCAAGCCCACATCCGATTTTATCACCAAGGTTCTGAACAGAATTACACTTATCGGTGCTCTCGTGCTTGCATTTATCTGCATCTTCCCCATGATAATCAGTATCGTGACGGGTGGAAATTTTGCAAGCCTCGCATTCGGCGGTTCCTCTGTCATCATCGTTGTAGGTGTTGCTCTTGAGACCGTTCGCGAGCTTGAGGCACAGATGACCCTGCGTAACTACAAGGGCTTCCTTGATTGATAAGAGGTAAATCACATGAATTTGATTTTAATGGGTGCCCCGGGTGCCGGAAAAGGTACGCAGTCCGAGGTTATTTCAGAAAAGTTCAATATTCCTGCGATCTCTACCGGTGATATACTTCGCGGTGCAATCAAAAACGGGACTGAACTGGGAAAGGTGGCAAAAAGCTACATGGACGCAGGAAATCTCGTTCCCGACGAGGTTGTGATCGGTCTTATCAAGGACTATCTTGCAGGTGATGCATGCAAAAACGGATTCATTCTTGATGGATTCCCCCGCAGCATCCCTCAGGCAGAAGCACTTGAAGCGCTGGGTGTAAAAATCGATGCCGTTGTTACACTTGAAGTGCCGGATCAGGTTATCGTTGAGAGAATGAGCCAGAGACGTATGTGCCCCGATTGCGGTGCATCTTACCACCTGACCTTCAAGCCCTCAAAGGATAACAAGACCTGCGACAAGTGTGGGGCTGAGCTTTACACACGTAAGGACGATGCTCCCGAAACAGTTCTCGCAAGACTCACCACATACCACGCTCAGACAGAGCCTCTGGAGGCATACTATGAAAAGAAGGGTATCCTCAAGAGAATCGACGGTGTTGGTGACGTTGGCGAGATCAGCAAATTAACTCTAAACGCTTTGAATAATCTCTGAGGCAGCTATGATACAGTTGAAAAATTCCGCTCAAATCAAGATAATGCGAGAGGCGGGACGTATAACCGCTCAAGCTCTGCTCGTAGCCCGCGAAGCGATTCGCGAGGGTGTGAGCACCAAGGAGCTTGATACAAAAATACGCAACTTTATTGAAAGCTGCGGTGCAAAGCCCTCATTTCTGGGTCTCTACGGATTCCCCGGAAGCGCTTGCATCAGCATAAACTCACAAGTCATTCATGGAATCCCTTCAAAGGACGTGATCCTGCAGGAGGGCGATATCGTGAAAATCGATCTCGGTGCCTTCTACAAGGGATTCCACGGTGACAGCGCAAGAACCTATCCC
>CAZISP010000235.1:2357-3148 GCA_964541955.1 uncultured Lachnospiraceae bacterium | reverse complement strand
CTCGACTGCCTTATCCCCAACGGTATCTTCACAGGCCTTATCGGCTGTCCTTTCATCTGCCCCGACATGGTGGGCGGCGGCGAGTGGACCTGCGCGGCGTTCGGGACTTTTCAGGATGAGCTCTTTGTCCGCATGGCACAGACCTCCGCACTCTTCCCCATGATGCAGTTCTCCGCATTCCCCTGGAGACACCTGAGCCCCGAGGCGGCAGAAATCTGCCACGACATGGCAAGACTGCATGAGAAGATGTATCCTACGATCGAAAAGTTCCTCGACATCGCCGAGAAGACAGGCGAGCCTATCGTTCGCCATCTGGCATACCAGTTCCCCGAGGAGGGCTACGAGACGGTCAACGATATGTTCATGCTGGGCGATGAGTACCTTGTGGCACCCGTCGTTCGCGAGGGGCAGAGAGAAAAGATCGTTCACCTGCCCAAGAACACCAAGTGGGTAAACGACCTCGGCGTTGAATACGAGGGCGGCACCACCGTCACCGAGAACGTTCCTCTCGAGAGACTTGTTTACTATAGGAGAATAAGCTAAATCTGCTTTTTGATCTCGGTGGGCTTTTCAGGAAGCCCACCGAGATTTTTCAAAAAAATGCAGACAACCGACAAAAAACTATTGATTTTTCTCACCGAAGGTGGTAAAATGTAGCGTAGACGCACGCAGGTGTAGTTCAATGGCAGAATTTCAGCTTCCCAAGCTGATTACGCGGGTTCGATTCCCGTCACCTGCTCCAAGAAAAAGAGGCAGACACATCGTGTCTGCCTCTTTTTCTTCGCACAAGT
>CAZISP010000235.1:0-2257 GCA_964541955.1 uncultured Lachnospiraceae bacterium | reverse complement strand
CACCGTTCGAACCCGCTCAAGCTTGCTTTTGCAAGCTTGAACAATTTGCGCTGTGGCAAGCAGTCAGTTCCCGCCGAGCCTTGGCGCAAATGTGGGTTCAGATTCCCGCCGTCTCTTTTTCTTCGCACAAGTCACCGTTCGAACCCGCTCAAGCTTGCTTTTGCAAGCTTGAACAATTTGCGCTGTGAGAATGTTCGATTTTCGCTTAACATCGGCGCAAATGTGGGTTCGATGACCGTCTCTCACTTCTTTCCATCTCCCCAAATTCCCCTTGACAAATTCGTCAAAATAATGTATAATCTAAAAGCTTGAAAAAATAATATGCGGGCATGGCGGAATTGGCAGACGCGCCAGACTTAGGATCTGGTGTCCCCGACGTGAAGGTTCAAGTCCTTTTGCCCGCACCAATACAAAAGGGGAACCTCGTGTTCCCCTTTTGTATTGGTCTGAGTGAAATTCACGGTTCTTCACGCGCAGTTTGCTTCGCAAACTGCCATAACGCCGCAAGAAAGATAATCGAGCAAAACGGATAATCGGCGGCGTTTGTGAAGAGTTCAAGTCCTTTTGCCCGCACCAAAGCAATATAATCCGAACCAGATCCTCCCTGTGGGAGGCGGGTTCGGACTTTTTTGAGAGGCTTGAGAATAATCACCCCAAAACCGGTGTAATCATATATTGACTTAACATAAAAAAGTGGTATAATAACGGTAAGTACTAAGTTACTTTGGAGGATTACATGGCAAGCAATCGTCAATCCAATACAGAAATAATGCACGTGTCTCAATTCATTGAAAAAGTGAACGAACTCATCAATTCACATTCCGACAAAAAGATTCACTTTTTATATCGCGGAGAATGCAAGCGATACCCAAATTATTGCAGGCCTAATATATTTCGCAAGAACGTGCTTTCAACGAACCCTCTGTATGAAAAAAGCTTGTTCAACACCATGCGTCAGAATAAGCTTTCCAACAACGAAAGTTATCTCGAAAACGCAATTGACGCTCAGCACGGCGAATTTCCCAGCAGGCTGTTGGACGTTTCGTATAACTGTTTAACCGCTTTGTATTTCGCTGTAACCCCGTATTATCATAACGACGTAAATGCATTTGACGAGGACGACGGTATGGTTTACGTTTTCTACATTGACGAAATATTCAGCCCGAGTGCCCAAAACACAAATGACAACTATAATGCGATCATCGACAAGGAACGTCCTTGGTTTAACGATCACGCCATATTCCAAAAGAACCATAAGTTCATTGATCATACCAAGCTCAACAACCGTATAATAGCGCAGCAAGGCGCTTTTATTCTTTTCCAGGGGAACGATGACGAGAAAATCCCCTCGTATATGATGAGCGGCATCGTTATACCGAAAAAAGCAAAGCCCTTGATCAGAAAAGAGCTGTCGTTAATGTTTGGCATTAACACCGGCTCGGTTTATCCGGAAATCGTCAATGTGGCAGAGGATTTGGTAAACAAAAGCAAAAGCCTGGTGACCGAGCCCTTTGGCTGGAAAAACGAGATCAAATACGTATTGAACAACCTTGAAAGGGAGCTGTCCTATTATTTCGAGCAGCTGCTGCTTCATAAAGACGACAAGAACGGCGAGTATTATGATATGATTCAAACGATTGAAATGATCATAAACAGCTATCGAATCGGTATAATAGATTTCTTGAGAGATTTTAAGAGCTGTAACGTGGCCGGAAGCGATGATGAAATCAAAAAAGAGAAGGCCGCAATTGTCAACAGATTCAATTCCATCGTCTGTCGCGCAATTGATGCGATAAACGCAGATTGTGGCACCCAACTATCGCCGGACTTGACGATTTGACCCCAAAGGAGCGTGAGTTTAATGAGAAAAATTGACAAATATATCAACTATATCAAAACCGTTTTAATCAACAAAAACATCGATAACGAGATTACCGATTGGAAAAATCATCCGGGGCTTTCTCAGCTATCAAACACAACCCCCGAAATTTATATTATCGATTCGCTGACCCTGGGAATGGATGCAAACGAATTGATCTATCTTATAAAAATCAATTCGTTTGCAGTAGACGATAATATTGTATCGAGCATCAAAAAAGAGATAGAGGAAAGAACGCAAAAAATTGTCGATCAGCTTCAGCCGGAGGGCAGAAAAGAAATATTCAGATCCGTCAATCTGCTCTTTTTCGTGTCAAGCATTCATGCGCGAGTGACACTCAAGGACGCATTTTCGTCCAAAAGATCCCCTGAGCTGATC
>CAZISP010000234.1:0-3165 GCA_964541955.1 uncultured Lachnospiraceae bacterium | reverse complement strand
AAGCGCGAGGGCTGGCACGATTTCGACACCGAGTTCAAGATGTTCACGGGAAAGTTTGAGCGAAATGAGGACAGCCCCTGCGGCGAGGATCTTATGCTTATGTTCTTCTCCTCGGGAACAACGGGCTATCCTAAGATCGTTTCTCATTGTTACAAGTACGCGCTGGGACATTACATTACCGCGAAATACTGGCACTGCTGCGAGCGTGACGGTCTCCACTTTACAATTTCCGACACGGGCTGGGCTAAGTCTCTGTGGGGTAAGTTCTTCGGTCAGTGGCTCTGCGAGGGAGCGATCTTCGTATACGACTTTGACCGCTTCGATGCTCACAGCATACTTCCCATGTTCGCAAAGTACAATATCACCACCTTCTGCGCTCCCCCCACAATGCTTCGTATGCTCATAAAGGAGGATATCTCAAAGTACGATCTCTCCTCCATTCACCATATGACAACGGCCGGCGAGGCGCTGAACCCCGAGGTGTTCAAGCAGTTCAAAAAGGCGACGGGAATTTCCATCTGCGAGGGCTTCGGTCAGACAGAGACTACGGTCGTTATCGGTACTCTGCGCGGGACCCCCTGCCGTACAGGCTCCATGGGTAAGCCATCACCTCTCTACGACGTGGTGCTTCTTGACTCCGAGGATCGTGAGGTCGCACCCGGTGAGAACGGAGAAATTTGTATCCGTGTTGCCGACGGCGCCCCCTGCGGACTCTTTAAGGGCTATTACAACGATCCCGAAACAAACGCCAAGGTATGGCACGACGGGTATTATCACACGGGCGACGTTGCATGGCAGGATGAGGACGGCTACCTTTGGTACGTGGGCAGAACCGACGACGTTATCAAGTCCTCGGGCTACCGCATAGGTCCCTTTGAGATCGAGAACGTCGTTATGGAGCTTCCTTACGTTCTTGAGTGCGGCGTTTGCGCGGCACCCGATGAGGTGAGAGGACAGGTGGTCAAGGCTGTTATCGTGCTCGTCAAGGGCACCGAGGGCACCGACGAGCTCAAGAAAGAGATTCAGAACTACGTCAAGACCCACACAGCACCTTACAAGTACCCCAGAATCGTTGAATTCAGAGAATCCTTGCCCAAGACCATCAGCGGCAAGATCATCAGAAATAAACTATGAGCAGGATAACGCTTTTTGCAGGTCACTACGGAAGCGGAAAGACCAATATCGCGGTAAATTACGCAAAATATCTGCGTAAGCAGGGAAATGACGTAGTTATCGCAGATCTGGACATCGTAAACCCATATTTTCGAACCAAGGACAGCCAGACTGATCTTGAGGCGGCGGGAATCAGGCTTATTTCCTCAAAATACGCCAATTCCAATGTTGACCTGCCCGCTCTCCCCTCGGAAATATACGGCATTTTTGAGGACAAGTCCTCTCTTGCCGTTTTGGACGTGGGCGGCGACGACCGAGGCGCCCTGGCGCTGGGAAGATACACCCCTCTCATAAAAGCCGAGGGCGATTACGAGATGCTTCTGGTCATAAACCGTTACAGACCGCTTACCCGAACAGCCGACGACTGCATTGAGATAATGCACGAGGTGGAAACGGCGGGAGGACTGAGGTTTACGGGACTTGTGAACAACTCAAATCTCGGTGCCGAGACTACCCCCGAGGACGTTCTGTCGTCGGTGGAATATGCAAAAGAGGTCTCCGCAAAAACGGGACTGCCTCTGCGCATGACGGCGATTGAAGAAAGTCTTTTCGGAGAGCTTGACGGGAAGATAGAAGATCTTTTCCCTCTGACGCTGCAGGAAAAATACTACAAATAAGCAAAACTTATGCCGCCACGCGCGGCGGAATGGAGATACACTATGGCAAAGGTAACATTTAAGAGCGATCTTTGCAAGGGCTGTGGGCTGTGCATTTCGGCTTGTCCCAAGGGAATCCTTGCCCTGGCAAAAGACACGATCAACAAAAAGGGTCATAACCCCGCTGTGATGACGGATGAGTCCAAGTGCATCGGCTGTGCATTTTGCGCAACTATGTGCCCCGATTGCGTTATTACCGTAGAAAAGGAGGATAAGGTATGAGCGACAAGATTTTGATGAAGGGTAACGAGGCGCTGGCTGAGGCCGCTATTCAGGCAGGCTGCCGTCACTATTTCGGTTACCCCATAACTCCTCAGACAGAGGTTGCCGCATACATGGCAAAGCGTATGCCGAAGATCGGCGGCTGCTTCCTTCAGGCGGAGAGCGAGATCGCCGCTATCAACATGGTATACGGCGTTGCTTCCGCGGGCTACAGAGTAATGACTTCTTCCTCCTCGCCCGGAATTTCTCTTAAGGCTGAGGGTATTTCCTACATAGCAGGTGCGGATCTTCCCGCATTTATCGTAAACGTACAGCGCGGCGGCCCCGGTCTGGGCGGTATTCAGCCCGGTCAGGCTGATTACTTCCAGGCAACCAAGGGCTGCGCTCACGGCGACTTCAAGATGGTAGTTCTCGCTCCCGCATCTGTTCAGGAGATGGCTGACCTTACGGGTAAGGGATTTGACATTGCGGACAAGTACCGCATGCCCGTTATGCTTCTTGCCGACGGTACGCTGGGTCAGATGATGGAGCCTGTTACCATCAACAAGAGCGAGGCTGCACAGGTCGAAAAGCCTTGGGCTCTCAGAGGCACGGGGTGCGAGAGAGAGCACAACGTTGTAAATTCCCTTTACCTCAACCCAGAAAAGCTTGAGCAGACGGTCATGGACCGCTTCAAGAGATACGAGGAGGTAGAGAAGAATGAGGTCCTCTATGAGGAATTCATGATGGAGGACGCAGAGTACTGCACAGTTGCCTTCGGTATCGCCGCAAGAGTAACGAGAAACGCAGTTATCGCCGCAAGAGAGGCGGGCATCAAGGTCGGTATGATTCGTCCTATTACTCTCTGGCCTTTCCCCGTAGAGCCTCTCGCACGTGCCGCTGAGCATTGCAAGGCTTTCATCAGCGTTGAGCTGAACATGGGTCAGATGATCGAGGACGTTCGTCTGGCGACTTCTTGCAAGGCCCCCGTTTACCTGTGCAACCGTACAGGCGGTATTATCGTAACACCCGACGAGGTGCTTGCAAAGATCAAAGAAGCATCAGGAGGTACAAAATGAGTATCGTATTTCAGAAGCCCAAATCCCTGACAGATGCACCGCTCCATTACTGCCCC
>CAZISP010000233.1:0-3170 GCA_964541955.1 uncultured Lachnospiraceae bacterium | reverse complement strand
GTTCTTTAACTTTCAAACCATTTCACAAAATCAATCTCGGTTCTGTCAATTTCAACCGACTTGCCTCGCAGGTAGCCAAGCTCGCCGTCGCCGTTCTCGAAATCAAATTCAAGTCGATAGGCATAAAGCGCCTGGTGGCGCATCTTGTCGTTCCGATTTACACCGTATTTTCCGTCGCCCACCAGCGGGTGACCGATATGCGCCATTGACGCGCGAATCTGGTGAGTTCTGCCCGTCACAAGCTCAACCCGCAAAAGGCTCTCGTCGCCCTTCTCTGCCATCACCTGATATTTTGTGATTATCTCCTTTGAAGAGGGAACCTTTTTATCGTATATACGCACCTTGTTCTCGGTGCTGTCCTTTATGAGCCAGCCGTAGAGGGTATCTGCCTTTTTGGGCATTTTTCCGTGAACCGCGCAAAGATAAAATTTGTTTATCTCCCCCGCCTTTATCTTGGCGTTCATCTCTCTGAGCGCGGCGGCGTTCTTTGCGGCGATAACGATACCGCCCGTATTGCGGTCAATGCGGTTACAAAGTGCGGGCGCAAAGGACTGCTCGTCTGTGGGGTCATACTCACCCTTTTTGTAAAGGTACGCGCGAACGTGCATGAGAAGCGTATTTTCCCTTGCCTCCGCGTCCTCGTGAACCACAACGCCCGGGCGCTTGTTCACAAGAAGGATGTTTTCGTCCTCGTACACAACGTCAATCCTCGGCTCAATGCGCGACACCGCGCCCGTGTCCTTTTCGGGCGAGCCGAAGAACTCGTCGCGAATAAAGAGGTCAACAACGTCGCCCTCGCAGAGCATATATTTCTGCTCCGTGCGCTTTCGGTTCACCTTTATCTTCTTTGTGCGGATATATTTATACATCAGCGACGTGGGCAGACCTTTGACGGCTTTTGTCAGAAATTTATCCAGCCGCTGTCCCGCATCGTTTTTCTTTATGGTAAATGAGTGCATATTGCTCCTTTTGGCAAATAGCGAAAACGGGGCTGTTTCAAGCCCCATTTTCTGTTTTATACGATTATTTTGTTCCGAAAATTCTGTCGCCTGCATCACCAAGACCGGGAACGATATATGCGTGCTCGTTCAGGTAGTCGTCAAGGCTTGCGGTGTAGATGTCAACGTCGGGGTGATCCTCCTGCACCTTCTTCACGCCCTCGGGAGCGGCAACAAGGCACATAAGACGAATATTCTTGCAGCCCTTGTTCTTGAGCATGGTAAGAGCGTCCGAGGAGGAGCCGCCCGTTGCAAGCATGGGGTCAACGAGGATAACGATTCTGTCCTCAATGTCAAAGGGCAGCTTGCAATAATATTCTACGGGCATATGGGTATCGGGATCGCGATAAAGTCCGATGTGTCCCACCTTTGCGACGGGAACGAGGCGGAGAAGTCCGTCAACCATGCCAAGACCTGCGCGAAGGATGGGAACGATAGCAAGCTTTTTGCCCGAAACCATCTTTGCGGTCATCTTTGTGATGGGGGTCTCAATGGTTACGTCCTCCAGGGGAAGGTCACGTGTGATCTCGTAGCCCATGAGAAGTGCGATCTCGTCAAGAAGCTCTCTGAAGTCCTTTGAGCCTGTTTTCTTGTTTCTCATGATGGAAAGCTTGTGGGTGATAAGCGGATGGTCAACTATGTGAAGGTTGCTCATTTTTAACTCCCTCTGCCGCTATGCGGCTCAAATTTATTTTTCTGTTCTCATTATACTATCATTTTCCCTCTTTTTCAAGAGAAAAAAGCAAAAATCATGAATATTCTTTTTTATGCAAGAAAATACGCGTTTTTTACTGCGCGCGCTCATGCACCAAATCAAGCTCGAAGGTGCGGACGCTGTCAACACCGAGATAAACGTCGTAGCCCGCCACGTGGTTTGCCACGTGCACCGTCCTGCCGCCGTTTGTAAAATACAACCCCGTGGCGATACCGAGATTCACCTTGTAGTTATATTCCTGGGCATCTGTCAGGAGTGCCTGCACGGTCGTTCTGTCGTCACGGATCTCGGTGTAGAGCATAACGTTTTCATTGTGCATGTGTCCGCAAAGAACAAGAACGATATTGGAATAAGGAAGCACAAGCTGTTCTCTTATCTGAGGCGCACCGCTGTGGGTGAGAGGGGTTCCGTCATCGTCAAGATATCCGTGACAGGAAAGAATAACGTTATAGTCGGCGTGAGCCTCAAGCACGGTCTTTGCCCAGTCGAGCTCCTCCTGCGACGGAACGTAGCCCAAACCGAGGAAGAGATATTTATGCCCGCCAAGCTCGAAACGGTAGAAATATGATTTCATTGAACCGTCAAACGATCCGTTGCTTTCGTTCTGTTCAAAAATAAGGTATTGCTTATACAGCTCGGGGTCGTCACCCCCGTAGGAGGTGGACACGTCGTGGTTTCCCAGCACCGGAAAATGCTTCACCTTACCCTCAAGCCCCGAAAACGCCTTCGCCGCCTTTTCCCATTGCTCGGGGATATTGTCATCGGTTATATCGCCAACACCGATAACTGCCTCGATCTTTCGGCTCTCGATGTTCTTTTCAAGCCAGTCGTACATGTTGAAAAAGCCCGAATCGTATTTTCTCTGGGTAAGTCCCTGGGTGTCACCGATTACCATAATCGAATAATCGTATTCCGCGGGAAGCTCCAGCTCATCTTCGTTCAGATAAGCGTATCCCATCCAGGAAATATCGTTTTTGTTGCGGCTCAGGTCATGGTAGACCGCCTGTCCGCTCTTTTCAAAAAGGTATGCCAGCATAAGGTCGCTTTGGTCGGGATTTTTCAGGCTCTTGTAGTCCTGCGCTATCTCCTCGGCAGTTCTCACGTCGCTGTATGCAACAAGCGAGCCGATCTGTCCGTAAAACGGGTCTGCGACGCCGTAATTCCAGGAATAAACGCCGCCCACCATCGACATATGGGTATCGGTCTCGGAATTGAATTCAATTTCGTTTATGGCTTTGATGTGCCCGTTTATGAGCGATTTTGATTCCGTAAGCTCGCCGTTTATATAGCAATGGAATTTCCCACCCTCAATATCGACGGCAATGGCCACGTGTACCCATTCGTCAAAGGGCACCTCTGCTTTGTAAAATGAAACGCTCTCCGACCGCGCCCCGATAGCAAGGGTAGGCACGCCGTCTCTTATCTTGAAGCAGAACGAGTTGGTCTTATTCTCCTGC
>CAZISP010000232.1:0-3180 GCA_964541955.1 uncultured Lachnospiraceae bacterium | reverse complement strand
TGAAGTAAAATGTCCTTTTACAATCCCTCCGTCATTTTCTTACGAAAATGCCACCTCCCTTTGCACAAGCGAGGCTGAAAAGAAAACGGCACCGACCAAAGTCGGCGCCGTGATTGGTGATTAAACTCTCTTTGAGAGAACGTCCTTTTCATATTTTGCAACGGTCTCAAACCAGCCCTCGCCGGATTCGATTCCGCATCTCTCGCAAACCTCTGCCCAAACGTCCGCGACAGGATAGAATTTCATCTCTTCCTGGAGCATGAGCAGCTCTGTGAATCTTCCCTCTGCCTGAAGCTGAGCCAGCTTCTCGGAGGGGAGAAGAAGCGCACAAAGAAGTGCTTTCTGGAAGCTTCTCATACCGATAACCCAAGCGGCAATGCGGTTGATGCTGCCGTCAAAGTAGTCAAGACCGATAAGAACGCGGTCGAGCGCGTTGTTTCGAACGATCTCCTTTGCGATTTCCTTCGTTTCGTCGTCGAAAATTACCACGTGATCGCTGTCCCAACGAACACCGCGGGTCACGTGAAGCGCAACCTTGTCATTGAACAGGAGCATAGAGGGAAGCTTGTCGGATACTACCTCGGTGGGGTGATAGTGACCGTTGTCCATAAGGCTCAGAATGCCGTTCTTTGCCGCATAGTTTATAGTAAATTCGGAGGAGCCGACAGTGTAGGACTCTGCGCCTATACCGAACACCTTCGATTCAAGGGCAACGTAAACAAGGCTCTTGTCATATCCGACGGCGAGAATCTTGTCAAGGGATTCCTTGAAGCGTCTGCGGGGCGAAAGTCTGTCCGCGGGAATATCCTTCATTCCGTCGGGGATCCAGATGTTCATCATGCAGGGAGTGCCAAGCTCGCGGGCAAAATATTCGGAAATTCTGATGCAAGCGATGCCGTGGCGGATCCAGAACTCGCGGATCTCATCGTCGGGACTGGAGAGGGTAAGACCCGTTGCCTTGGGGTGAGCAAAGAAGGTGGGGTTGAAGTCGATTCCGAGACCTCTTTCCTTTGCAAATTCTACCCATTTTTTGAAATGCTTAGGTTCAAGCGCGTCTCTGTCGGCAAACTCTCCGTCCTCGAAAATGGCGTAGCAGGCGTGAACGTTGATTCTGTGCTTTCCGGGAATAAGCGAGAGGGCAAGGTCAAGGTCTGCCATCAGCTCCTGAGGATTTCTTGCTGCACCGGGATAATTGCCCGTTACCTGAATACCGCCCGACAGTTCGGAATCAGAGTCAAAACCTTTGACGTCGTCACCCTGCCAGCAGTGGAGGGAGATCGCCTTTGACATAAGTGCTGAAATGGCTTTTTCGGTGTCAACTCCAATCTGTGCATATTTTTGTCTTGCGAATTCGTATCTTGTGCTCATTGCGTGGCTCCGTTTCTTTTTTTGTGAAATATAGCGTGTTTTTGTTGTATGTATCTTGTATTTTACCACAAAAACATGAAAAAGTCAACATAAAAACACAAATAAATTGTTATTTTGTGTGGTTTTTGCGATGGTTTCGCGATTGAAACAAAGAGAATCGGAAGCAACAAGAGCTCGTTTGAAAAAACACGTCAAAAATGCGAAGTTTGCACGGCTTTTGTTGCGAAAATCTAAGCTAAGTTGCGAAATTTGAATATTTACAATCTAATAATTGTATGGTATAATCGGTTCGTCAGGATAAAATGTTGAAAGATAATATCCCGGAGGTAAAGCATGAAAATCACGAGAATTTTAACCCTTCTGCTTGTTCTTGTTCTCACTCTTGCTTTTATGGCAGGCTGTGGCGGCAACAAGGGAGACAATAATGGCGGATCGAACGCGGAAACCGTCCCCCCCAACAACGAGAGCCTCGTTGACCAGGCAAGCGCGCTTCCGTTTAGTGACTTCGTTATAATTTACGGAGATGGTGCTGACGATGACCTGACTGATGCGACAAGCGAATTCAGAAAGAAGATCATGGCTCTTGTGGGCGGTAAGGCACCGAACGTTGATACCGATAAAAAGAGCGAGGCGGCGAAGGAAATACTTATAGGTGATACCAACCGCAAGACGGCATCGGGGCTTCTCAGAAGCCAGTTCCAGATCTCGTTTAAGGACGGAAAGCTGGCGATTCTCGGCGGCAGCGCAGAATCGGTTTCAAGGGGAATTGACTACTTCCTTGAAAATCTGGCATGCAAGCAGGGTATTCTTTGCGGCGAAGGTTATCTCTATACCTCCCCCAAGGCGGATTCTTATAAGGTTACGTCAATATCCGTCGGCGGCAGGAAGCAGGGAAGTCTTCCCGTTTTCGACGATTTCGGGGACGATGCACAGCTTGCTGTCGCACTTGTCGCGATCGAAAACGCCGCGGGTATTCCCTGTGAACAGGTTTCCTCTGCCGACAAGGCTGTTATCGTGTTCACCTCCGATGCAGAGGCGCACGGGCTGACCGATGAGGATTGGGGCGTTATTACAAAGGACGGCGTTCTGTATATTGTAGCCTCCACCGAATACGGCAAGCAGGATGCGGCGGCCTATATTCAGACGCTTATGGCGGACGCATCGGGCGACTTCGCCTTTGAGGACAAAACCGCAAAGGTTATGACAAAGGAAGAATTTTTGAAGCAGGACAGCCTCGTTATCTTCCCCGAATACCCCGAGCAGCTCAGACGTAACTACGATTACAAAGTGACCGTAACCCAGGGCAACAAGAGCTCCCAAATTCCCGTATATAATCACACGATGGAATATGATCTGCAGGGCAGAGGAGCCGGAGGCGATATGTATCGCCGCTTCTCGCAGTTTGCCTTTTCGGGCGCACAGGTGAGAGTTGACATAAAGGTTGGCAGGGATTTCTCATCCTATACCGTTATACCCTCCGCAAAGCAGTTCAAAACCGAGTATAATGACGGAGTTATCAGCGTCTACCTTGATGAGCCCGACTATTTTGCAGTAAGACTTGACGACGATGACAACAGCATCATTTCTGTTTTTGCGGACGAACCCGAGTTCTACCGCGAGATCCCCTCAAAGGACGACCCCAATGTTCTTTGGGTCGAGGGCTGGTACGAGGTTGAAAACGGCGTTCTGAATTTCGACGGAAATACCAAGGATAAGACTATCTATATAGCTCCCGGTGCCGTGCTGAATGCAAGAATTTTCTTCAAGTACGGTGCAAGAAACTGCAAGATCATGGGCTTGGGCGCTATCGTT
>CAZISP010000231.1:0-3185 GCA_964541955.1 uncultured Lachnospiraceae bacterium | reverse complement strand
ATCCACAAAAATCCCTCGCATATGCGAGGGATTTTTCTTGCTCTCGCTGAAATTTGTGTCAAAAAAGACATTGAAGACATCGATCATACTGCTTGGCGCGTCACTGTCGGTGATCCGGTGCAGGGGAATGCCGTGAATTGCCGAGAATGCATATTTGTCTTTGAAAAACACATAAATATATTTGAAATTTATATTTACAAAATTCGCGCACGGTGTTATAATGGTAAAGAATCAACCCCCAAGAGGAGAGAATAAATGAAACTGATTTTTACAGGCGATGTCAATTTCAAAAAAATGGAAGACATGAATGCCGAAAAAGCAAAGGAAATTCTCGAGGCGGTGTTCCCCTACACCGAGCAGGCAGACTTCAGAATAATCAACCTCGAAGAGCCTCTGGCGGACAAGGAGAAATATGAGCCGATCTACAAGTCGGGCCCCAACCTCATCGCGCCGCAAAGCTGCATTTCCTTCCTTGACGTGATCGAAACGGATGTTGCGATTCTCGCAAACAACCACACAGGCGACTACGGCGAGGGCGCAATTATTGACACCCTGAAGCTTCTCGATGCTCACGGCATAAAGCATGTAGGCGCGGGCAAGAACATCGACGAGGCTTACAACAGCGTAATTCTTGAAAAGGACGGTGTGAAGGTCTCGCTCATCGCTGTCTGCGAGAACGAGTTCGGAATTGCCACAGAAACGAAATACGGCTCCGCAGGCTACAACGCAAGACGCCTTTTGAACAAGATTAAGAGCGAAAAGGAAGGCGCGGATACGGTTATCGTTATCTTTCACGGCGGCAACGAATACAATCCCCTGCCCGCACCCGTGGCTGTTGACAGATATCGCTTGATTTGCGACATGGGTGCCGATGCGGTCATCGCCATGCATACTCACTGCCCACAGGGCTTTGAAATATACGACGGCAAGCCTATCGTTTACAGCATGGGCAATTTTATTTTCCAAAGCTTTAACGAAAAGGATCCCGGCGATTCCTGGTTCTACGGATACATGAGTATTCTGAATATTGGTGCAGACAAAAAGATCTCCCTTGAGGTTGTTCCCTACAACTATTACACCGACAACAAAATCAATGTTTTTGAAGGCTCTGACAAGGAAAAGATGATGGCCTACATCGAAAAGATATCCGCCATTATCCCGAATTCCGAGGAGCTTCACCGCTATTACATGGGCTGGTGCCGCGGTTATCGCTCCTTCCCTGCACCCGTTACGGAATACGGCGGTCTCAAGGGCACCTTTGCCGCCGCAAAGAATCTTCTCACCTGCGAGGCGCACTGCGACAAGCTCAGAGAGAATTATCGCATTTTGAACGACGGCGAAGAGGATATCGCCCGCGAATACGAATCAAAAGCAAGGGAGCTCATGAAAATGCCCGTATAAAGGCATGAGAAAAAAATGAATAAGATCAAAAAAAATCTTAAAAGCTATTTTATCATAACGCTGGGTGTTGCCGTTATGGCGGTGGGCATCTACTTTTTCAAATTTCCAAACAACTTCTCAACGGGCGGTGTCAGCGGTATGTCCACCATTTTAGGTGAGCTCGTGCCAAACATCTCAAAGGCTGCCTTTGTAAATATTATCAATTACAGCCTGCTTGTGCTCGGCCTTATCTTCTTCGGCCGCGGTTTTGCATTTAAGACCGTTTATTCAAGCGTCGTTTTGTCTACGCTTATCGCCATATTCGAAAAGTGTGTTCCGCTCTCCGAGCCCCTGACAGATCAGCCCTTCCTTGAGCTTGTCTGCTCGATTCTTTTGGTGGGCGTGGGAAGTGCCCTGCTATTCAGCGAGCGCGCAAGCTCGGGCGGTACGGACATCATTGCCATGATTTTGAAAAAATACACAAGTCTGAATATCGGGAAAGCGCTGTTTTGCTCGGATTTAGTAATCGTTCTTATATCCTTTGCGGTTTTCGGCATTGAAACGGGTATTTTCTCGATGCTTGGATTGCTTTCAAAGGCTCTGGTGGTTGACAACATCATCGACAGCATCTATCTGTCAAAATGCGTCACCATTGTTACCGACAATCCCGAGCCCATCTGCGAGTATCTGATAAAAAACATCAACCGAAGTGCCACGGCGGTCAAATGCCAGGGCGTATTCACGCAAAATGACAAAACAATGCTCATTACCGTTCTTACAAGAGCTCAGACGGTGGGACTAAAGGACTACATAAAAACTATTGATCCTACCGCTTTTCTTATGATCACAAATTCCAGCGACGTTCTCGGAAAGGGCTTCCGAGAAAACGTGGGCTGACATATCGACTCAAAAAAATTTATATAAGGAGATTTTACCATGTGGGAGCATGTTTACCCTGAGGAGGCGGGCGTCTCGTCCGAGAGGATTCTTGAATATGTCAAGTCTCTCGAAGACAACCGTCTCAGAACACACGACGTCATCATCGCCCGAGGCGACAAGATTCTCTACGAGAACTACTGGGCGCCGTTTGACGCCGATTTCAAGCACAGAATGTATTCTGTTTCAAAGAGCTTTGTTACTCTTGCGGTCGGTTTTCTTTACACGGAAGGCAGGATCGATCTTGACCGCTCGATCTGCGATTACTTCCCCGAATACGTAAACGAAAGCACTCACCCCAACTTGAGAGCTCAGACCGTTCGCCATATGCTCATGATGAGCACGTCCTCCTTGGGCGTGAATTGGTTAAAGGCGAGAACGGACGACCGCGTAAGACATTATTTTGAAACAGTGGGATCTGATGAGCGTATTCCCGGCACAATTTACAACTACGACAGCCCCGGGACCTTCGTTGTCGGCGCGCTTGTCGAAAAGCTGGCGGGAATGTCATTTATAGATTATCTCAAGGAAAAGCTGTTCAGAAAGCTCGGTGTTTCCGAGGATATTGACTGTCTTCTCTGCCCCGGCGGTCACGCTTGGTCGGATTCGGCAATTCTTTGCCGTCCCACAGATCTTCTAAAGGTAATGCGCTTCACCGCGAACCGCGGACAGTGGAACGGCGAGCAGCTCATCGACCGTGATTTCATGATAAAGGCTACCACAAAACAGATAGATAACTGCCATACGGGTCACATAGATTACAACACTCACGGCTACGGATATTTCATCTGGATGACTCAGGACGGCGGCTTCTCCTTTAACGGAATGGGCAGTCAGTACGGCATTGCTGTTCCCGATAAAGATATTGT
>CAZISP010000230.1:0-3190 GCA_964541955.1 uncultured Lachnospiraceae bacterium | reverse complement strand
AAGGTCTTCCGGTAAGAGGTCAGAGAACAAAGACAAATGCGAGAACCAGAAAGGGTCCCGCAAAGACAATCGCAAATAAGAAGAAGTAAGGAGTGATTTTGACAGATGGCAAAGGCTGTTGCTAAGAAGGTAATCAAGAAGCGCCGCGAACGCAAGAACATTGAAAAGGGCGCTGTTCACATTCAGTCTACCTTCAATAATACAATTATCACCATTAGCGACGTTCAGGGTAACACAATTTCCTGGGCATCCGCCGGTGAACTCGGCTTCAAGGGTTCCAGAAAGTCCACTCCCTTTGCAGCTCAGTCTGCAGCAGAAACAGCTGCTAAGGCTGCAATGGAACACGGCCTTAAGACCGTTGAAGTATACGTTAAGGGTCCCGGTTCCGGACGTGAGTCCGCAATCCGTGCTCTTGAGGCTGTTGGTCTGAGCATCACGCTCATCAAGGACGTAACGCCCATTCCCCACAACGGTTGCAGACCGCCTAAGCGCAGACGCGTTTAATACAAAAGGAGGTAACCAGATATGGCAAGATATACAGGTCCTGCTTGCAAGCTCTGCCGCAGAGAGGGCACAAAGCTCTTTTTGAAGGGAGATCGTTGCTTGTCAGGTAAGTGCGCACTCGACCGCAGACACACTGCTCCCGGTCAGCATGGCGCAGCAAATAAGAAGGTAAGAGAGTACGGCATGCAGCTTCGTGAGAAGCAGAAGACAAGAAGATACTACGGCGTACTCGAAAAGCAGTTCAAGAACCTTTACAACGAGGCAGCAAGAGTTGAGGGTATGACAGGTGAGAACCTCCTGATCCTCCTTGAGCGCCGTTTCGATAACGTTGTTTACAGAATCGGTCTCGCAGAGAGCCACAAGGAGGCTCGTCAGCTCGTTCGTCACGGTCACTTCACCGTTAACGGTAAGAAGCTCGACATTCCTTCTGCGCTCATCAAGGTTGGCGACGTTGTAGAGATCAAGGAAACAAGCCGTTCCTCCGATAAGATCAAGGGTCTTGTTGAGAGTCTTGCAACAAAGACTGCTCCCAAGTGGCTTGAGGTCAACAAGGAAACAGGCAAGGCAAAGGTTGTTGCTCTTCCCGCACGTGAGGACATCGACTTCGAATTCAACGAGCAGCTTATCGTTGAGCTCTACTCCAAGTAATAACATCTCCGCTCAGAGAGGCGAGGTGTTATTGCTTGCCCTGTGAGTATTAAATTTCCCGGTACAGAGATTTTTCCTGCACAAACAAAATTTAAGGAGGGTTATAGAATGATCGAGATAGAGAAGCCTAATATTACAACCGCTGAATTGAGTGAAGACGGTAAAAGCGGCAAATTCATAGTAGAACCCCTGGAGCGTGGCTTTGGTATTACCCTTGGTAACTCCCTGCGTCGCGTTCTGCTCAGCTCACTCCCCGGAGTTGCAGTTTCGAGCATCAAGATCGACGGTGTTCTTCATGAATTCTCAACTGTTGCCGGCGTTAAGGAGGACGTAACAGAGATCGTTCTTAACGTTAAGGGCATTACAGCAAAGCTTCATACCAACACACCCAAGACGGTTATCATTGACGTTACCGGTGCGCGCGACGTTACCGCAGGTGACATCAAGCAGGATTCGGATATTGAAATCCTGAATCCCGATCTGCACATCGCTACGGTGGGCGAGGGCAGCAGATTCTATATGGAGCTTGTATTTGAGCAGGGCAGAGGCTATGTTTCTCAGGAGAAGAACAAGCAGATCCACAACAATCTGCTGGGCTCCGACATTTCCGCTCCCATCGGTACGATTTATACCGACTCAATTTACACCCCCGTATACAACGTAAGCTACGAGGTAGAGCCTACCCGTGTCGGAAGCAACTCCGACTACGACAAGCTTACACTTGACGTTTTGACAAACGGTACTATTACTGCCAAAGAAGCGATCGCTCTTGGAGCCAAGATACTCAACGAGCATCTCAACCTCTTCGTGAACCTTTCCGAGGAGGCAGGCAACGCCGATATTATGGTGGAGAGAGAAGAAACAATCAAGGAAAAAGTTCTTGAGATGACCATTGAGGACCTTGACATGTCCGTACGCAGCTTCAACTGCTTGAAGCGCGCGGGCATTGACACGGTTGAAGATCTCACAAACCGCACCGAGGAGGACATGATAAAGGTTCGTAACCTCGGTAAGAAGTCGCTTGAGGAAGTAATACAAAAACTCCATTCTCTCGGTCTCGACCTCAAGAAAGAGGAAGAGTAATCCCGAGTAGGATTAAACTTTTAGCTAAAATACAGCAGAAGGAGGGAACAAAATGCCCGGAACAAGAAAGCTCGGCAGAACCACAGCTCACAGAAATGCAATGCTGAGAGGTATGGTAACTTATCTGCTCGAAAATGGAAGCATCGAAACAACACTCACAAGAGCTAAGGAAGTTCGCAGTGTTGCTGAAAAGATGATCACTCTCGGCAAGAAGAACACTCTTGCAAGCCGTCGTGCGGCACTTGCATACATCACAAAGGAAGACGTTGTAACAAAGCTGTTCAGCGAGATCGCTCCCAAGTATGCAGAGCGTAACGGTGGTTACACACAGATCTTCAAGCTCGGCCCCCGCAGAGGAGACGCAGCTGAAATGGCAATTATCAAGCTCATCGAGGACTGATTTTAGCCGAATAACAAAAAAGCAAGCCATGCGGCTTGCTTTTTTGTGTTGTTATTCGGCGGATTTTGTGGTACAATGGTTTGGGTGATGAAGATGAAAGGCGATTTACCGAACAGAAAACGCTTGAGACTGCGAAATTTCGATTATAGTACTCCCGGTGCTTATTTTATAACGATATGCACGGATAACCGCAAATGTACACTCTCTCAGGTCGTAGGGGCGATTCACGAATCGCCCCTACGAGGTCGGTCGGTGATCTCGAAAACGGTTGGATTTATTAAAATGTGTGCATCAAAACAGATACATGACCGATATGGCAATGTTACTTTGTGGCAACGCGGTTTTCACGATCATGTGATCCGTGATCGTCGTGATTACGAAAAGATTTCTAAATATATTTATGAAAATCCGTCAAGGTGGCGATATGATTGCTTCTTTGTTGAAGATTGAGAGGAGAAAAAATGAAAATTTCGGTTGAAGTTTTAGAAAATTACCTGCTCGAAAGATACGGCGGCTGGACGAACGAGCAAGGGTTGTTTTTGAAATTGGTTGAAG
>CAZISP010000229.1:0-3190 GCA_964541955.1 uncultured Lachnospiraceae bacterium | reverse complement strand
GGGCGTAAAGCGCTAAAATAGCATAGTCGAGAAACATAGTAAAAAACCTCAGCATTCTTTCTTGTGTGTAAATATTTACATTTAGAACAGATTATATCATATTTTGTCGATGTTGTCAACAAAAAAAGCAAGCTGTCGGACGAGAATCATTATATAATTCTTCAAGCCGAAAATCCGAAAAAGGGAACTTTTTCGACGCAAAAAAATGCGCCTTCTCGAGGAAGACGCATTTTATGTAAAATTTAACCAAGTAAAACGTCGCTTACGAGCATCACGCAGAATCCGACAAGAAGCGCGTAGGTCGCTCCTCTCTCGCTTCCGTGAGCGTGAGTTTCGGGGATCATCTCGTCGCTGATAACGTAGAGCATGGTTCCCCCCGCAAAGGCGAGAGCAAAGGGAAGTATCGACGCCGATACGCTGACCGCAAAATAGCCGATGAGCGTTCCGATGACCTCAACAAGTCCCGTGAGCATGGCGCAGATAAAGGTTTTCCTTGGGGTGACGCCCGCCGAGAGCATGGGCGCGATAATGACCATTCCTTCGGGAATGTTCTGCAGGGCGATTCCGCCCGCAATAAGAAGCGCCTGCGCGTTGTCTCCCGAACCGAAGCCGACTCCTGCCGCGATTCCCTCGGGCAGATTGTGAATGGCGATGGCGGTGACGAAAAGCAGCACGCGGCTGAGGTTTGCGTTGTTGTGCTCCTCAATGTCGGGACCTACGAGCTTGTGAAGATGGGGAACCAATTTATCAATAAGGTTAAGACACAACGCGCCCGCAAAAATGCCCGCAACGGTCATTATAATGCCGTATTTTCCGCCGAATTCGATTGAGGGCAGAATAAGTCCGAGAACCGCCGCCGAGAGCATGACACCCGCCGCAAAGGACAGAACTATGTCCGAAAATTTGTGCGATATTTTTTTGAAAATAAATCCGATAAGCGCGCCGATAACTGTCGAGCAGCCGACGCCGAGAGCAGTTAAAAAAACAAGCTTCATATGTACTCTCCTTTCTGTGTCAAGTATAACACATCCGACGCGGAAAGTCAACGCAGGATTTAAGAAAATACAGCTTTCAGACGCTCAAGTGCTTCGGCCACGGGCACGTCAAATGTGTGCGGGGTCAATCCCAGCGCCGAATATTTGTGTCGTCCCATTGTGTGATAGGGAAGAAGCTCGAATTTTTCGGGCTTTGCACAGCCTGAAAGAAAGGCTTTTATTTTCAGCATTTCTTCCTCGGTGTCGCTGACACTGGGGATTACGGGAATCCTTATCCAAACCGATTTTCCCGTCGCCAAAAGTCGCTTCAAATTGCTGAGAATCAGCTCGTTTCCGACACCTGTGTATTTTTTGTGCGTTTCGCCGTCAAAGCATTTTATATCGTATAAAAACAGGTCGGTTAAGGGAAGTATCTGCTCGAATTTCTCGTATGGCACGTGCCCTGCCGTGTCAACGGCTGTGTGGATTCCGTTTTCCTTGCATGCCTTCAAAATTTTCTCAAGAAAATCCGTTTGAAGCATGCATTCACCGCCCGAAAAGGTCACGCCGCCGCCCGAATTTGTGTAGAAGGTCTTGTCCTTGAGAATTTCGCGCATAACCTCGTCCACGGTGTATTCCTTTCCGCAGATTTCTCTTGCATCATGCGGGCAGTAAAGGGTGCATTTGCCGCAAAGGTCGCATTTTTCAAGCGCATTGGGGCATTTTTCTCGACATTTACCGCATCCCGTACACTTGTTTTTGTAAAACATCATTTGCGGCAATCCGCTTTGGCTTTCGGGGTTGTGGCACCAAGCGCAGCGTAGATTGCAACCCTTGAAAAATACCGTCGTGCGTATCCCCGTGCCGTCAACGTAGGAATTGCGCACCACGTCAAAAATCATCGCCCTCATTTTTGCTCCGTTCTTGCGATAATATCGTCTTGAAGCGCTTCGTTCAGCTTGACAAAATAATCCGAAAAGCCCGAAACGCGGACACGAATGTTTTTGTAATCTTCGGGGGTGCATTTCGCTTTTATCAGGTCGTCCTTTGATACGTAGTTTAGCTGAAAATGAACGCCGCCGTTTTGGAAATAGGTGAGAAGCAGGTCCACGGTCTTTTCAAAATTTTCGTCGTTTTTGACAAGCTGCTCGTCAAGCGTGATATTCGTGACGGTGGAGCCGCAGCCGATGCCGTAAGGGTCTGCGTTTGCGATAGCATTTAGTAGTGCGGAAAGTCCTTCTCGGTCGCGTCCCTCACTTTGCCCGAGACCGAATTTCAGACTGTCGCCCGAAAATCTTCCGTCGGGCGTGGCTTTCGTTTTCTCACCGAACCACTTGTGGTGCACGTGGTATCCAATCAGATCGCCGATGAGCCAATGGTAGCCGAAAAGATTGGTTTTCATCTTCATGAATTCGTATAGCTCGCGGTAAAGCTCCTGCGCCACGCTGTTTGAGAGCTCGTCATCATTCCCGAAAAATTTACCTTTTTTCAGAATGAGCGCGCGCATATCCTCGTACCCTTGCCAATCAGCCTCAAGGGCATCGATAAGCTCTTTCATTGAAAAGAGCTTCTCGTCAAAAACGAATTGCTTTACCACGCAGAGAGAATCTATGACGTTCGTGATTCCTATACACATGGGACTTGCGATAACAGTGTTTCCTCCGCCTTGCGTCAGAGATTTGGCGTTTTCTATGCAGTCGTTGAAGAAAAGGCTGGAAATATAGTTGATGTCCTGCGCCCGTTGCCTGTTGTAAAAATCATCGTATTCAAACGCGCGTAAAAGGTCGGAGAAAAGCTCTTCCTTGAACACCGTGAAAAAATCCTCGTATGTTTCGGCCCCTTCGATCTTGTCAGCTTTTGTGTGGAATATCGTTTCCATAGGGCGCAGGAAGTTGATTTTGGAATTGCTTCCCGTAATGGCTCCGAGGAACGCAGGCTCGTTGCAACCGACGGTTGTGTAGCCGACTGCACGTTCGTAGGGGATTTTGCATATTTCCGTATAACATTTTATTCGCTTTTCGTCATTTTGAAAGGCTATGCGCTTGTTGGGGTCGCGGCGCTCGCAGTCAAGCATGAAACGAAATACCTCGCGGGGTGTTTTCACAGTCCAACGCAGAGTCACCTGTGGAATCCGGGTGGGCAATTCTATCATACTTTCAACTATCAGACGGGAAAGCTCGGTAAATCCGTCCTCGCCGTTTGGAAGATAGCCGCCG
>CAZISP010000228.1:0-3198 GCA_964541955.1 uncultured Lachnospiraceae bacterium | reverse complement strand
AAAGGCGGTGCCAAGTGTTTCTTTATACTATTTGTGCCGCCGCGTGGCGGCGGAATGGAGATTAAAATGACCCCCCTCATCGAAACGCGGGAATATTCCCTGCCGCCCGTATCTCTGTCGGAGGTGCTCCGATACAGCGGTTGTCCCGATGCCGCCCCCGACATCGAAGCGCTTGCAAAGGAATGCCTTGCCGAAAGCGAAAAGCTCTTTTGTCCCAAGGTTTGCTTTGGAGAGTTCCCCGTCAACAGAGAGGGCGACGCGCTTGATTTCGGATTTGTCCGCATTACCTCAAAGGGTCTTACCCAAAACCTTGAAAACTGCAATTCGGCGGTGATTTTCGCCGCCACGGTGGGGATTGAAATTGACCGTCTCATAAAAAGGTACGGATACACGTCTCCCGCAAGGGCAGTGATGCTCCAGGCGGTTGGAGCCGAGCGAATTGAAGCTCTCTGTGACGTTTTTTGCGCGGATATTGAGCGCGAGGCGCAAAAAAACGGTTTCACTATTCGCCCACGCTTCAGCCCCGGATACGGAGACCTTAAAATTGAGCTTCAGGCGGATATTTTCCGCGTTCTGGACTGCCCGAGAAAAATCGGTGCAACACTAAACTCAAGCCTGCTCGTGTCACCCACAAAATCGGTGACAGCCTTCATCGGGCTGTCAAAGCAGGCATGAAAGGAACAAAATGAACCTTCTCACACATTTAAGTGAAAAATTTCTTGTACTTGACGGCGGCATGGGCACTCTGCTTCAAAACGCAGGACTGTGCGCGGGAGAGTACCCCGAGCGCTGGAACGTAACCCGCCCCGAGGTGATACGAAAAATTCACGCCGACTACCTTGCCGCAGGCTCAAACGTCATCAGCGCAAACACCTTCGGCGCAAACAGTCTGAAATTCAGCCCTGCCGAGCTTGAGCAGGTAATTTCCGCCGCGTTCGCAAATGCACGGGCGGCAAGAGACAATTGCGCGGACAAAAAAGACAAATACATCGCTCTTGACATCGGCCCCACGGGCAAGCTTCTCCGCCCATTCGGCGATTTTGATTTTGAAGAGGCTGTCGAGGTGTTTGCATGTACCGTCCGCCTCGGTGTGAAATACGGCGCAGAGCTTATAATTCTTGAAACCTTCAGCGACAGCTACGAGACCAAAGCTGCGCTTCTTGCCGCAAAGGAAAACAGTGACCTGCCCGTTATCGTCACCAACGCATACGGCAGCGACGGCAAGCTCATGACGGGCGCGTCACCCGGTGCTATGGTCGCAATGCTTGAAGGACTTGGCGCTGATGCCATTGGCGCAAACTGTTCGCTTGGTCCAAAGCAGCTCCGCGGCGTTGCAGAAGAGCTTCTTACAAACGCTTCCGTTCCCGTGGTTCTCCAGCCCAACGCGGGGCTTCCCAGAGTTGAAGGGGGCAAGACCGTTTACGATGTTGACGCCGAGGAATTTGCCTCGGATATGGCTGATTATGCAAAAATGGGCGTTCGCGTTCTGGGCGGCTGCTGCGGAACGACCCCCGAATATATTGAAAAGACCGTCGCACAGCTGAACGGCATCTCGCCCGCGCCTCTCACCGACAAAAACATCACCTGCGTGTCCTCGTACACTCATGCGGTGAGGTTTGAGGATACGCCCATTCTCATTGGCGAGCGCATCAACCCCACGGGCAAAAAACGCTTCAAGCAGGCGCTTATTGAAAACGACATTGACTACATTCTGGGCGAAGGCATACGCCAGCAGGAAAGGGGCGTTCACGTGCTCGATGTGAACGTCGGTCTCCCCGACATCGACGAGGTATCCATGCTGAAAAGAGCCGTGACCGAGCTTCAGGCCGTCATCAATCTTCCTTTGCAAATCGACACCTCAAACGCCGTCGCCATGGAACAGGCTCTCCGCCGTTACAACGGCAAGGCGATGATAAATTCGGTGAGCGGCAAGGCTGAATCTATGGACACCATCTTCCCTCTCGCCGCAAAATACGGAGGGGTCATCGTGGCTCTGACGCTGGATGATGACGGAATCCCCGCCACAGCCGAGGGCAGAATTGAAATCGCTCGCAAGATACTTGCGAGGGCGGCAGATTACGGAATCAAGCCCAAGGATATTATCTTCGATACTCTTGCAATGACCGTCAGCGCCGACACGTCGGCGGCACTTGCAACCCTTGGCGCTCTGCGCACAATCAAGCGTGAGCTTGGCTGTCACACGTCTCTCGGTGTATCCAACGTTTCATTTGGTTTGCCCAAGCGCGATATTATCAACAGCACGTTCTTCGCTCTCGCCCTTGAAAACGGGCTTTCGGCGGCAATAATGAACCCCTATTCTGTCGAAATGATGAAGACCTATTACGCATTCCGTGCGCTTCACAATCTTGACGCAAACTGCGGAGAATACATCGAATTTGCCGCTTCTCTGCCCGACGAGGTTCAGCAGACGGCGACCTCTCAGACCGCCGCCGAGGAAAATTACGCATCCGCTTTGCAAAAAGCGGTAATAAAAGGGCTTACGGACCGAGCAGCCGAGCTTTGCCGAGAGCTTTTGAAGGAAAATCAGCCTCTTGACATCGTTCAAAACGAGATAATCCCCGCCCTCGACATCGTCGGGCGCGGATTCGAAGAAAAAAAGGTATATCTGCCCCAGCTTCTCATGAGCGCGGAGGCGGCAAAGGCGGCGTTTGAAGCAGTAAAGTCTCATATGCCGGCAGGCGGCTCGGAAAAGGTCTCAAAACGCCCCGTTGTCCTTGCCACCGTCAAGGGCGACATTCACGACATCGGAAAGAATATCGTAAAGCTGTTGCTTGAAAACTACGGCTTTGAGGTCATCGACCTTGGGCGCGACGTTTCGCCCGAGGATATCGTTTCGGCAACCATCGAAAAGAAAGCTCCCATCGTGGGTCTCAGCGCGCTGATGACCACCACCGTTCCCGCCATGGAGGAAACCATCCGTCAGCTCCGCATGTCTGCCCCCGACTGCAAGATAATCGTAGGCGGCGCGGTTCTGACACAGGAATACGCCGACAAGATCGGTGCCGACCACTACTCAAAGGACGCAATGGGCGCCGTAAGATATGCCGACACTGTATTCGAGAATCTGAAATAACGAAAAATCACACCGCCGCGGCGGTGTGATTTTTTGTCAAATATTCTGAGCCACGTTCTTTATCAGCTGAGCAAAATACGGGTCAATTTTCTCACGCTTCAGCC
>CAZISP010000227.1:0-3201 GCA_964541955.1 uncultured Lachnospiraceae bacterium | reverse complement strand
GTCGAGTGACGCGGAGATCGCGTTCACGGTTGCCGACCTTTACAAAAACCGCCTTCCCGCCTCCTACGGCGCGGAAACGGTGACTAAAATACAGGTCATCACCCCCTCAAGACGGGGCGAGGCGGGAACCGATAATCTGAACATTCTGCTTCAGAACAAGCTGAACCCCGCCGACCGATCAAAGCGGGAAAAGAAGTTTCGTGACGTTGTTTTCCGCGAGGGCGACCGCGTCATGCAGACGAAAAACAACTACGACATTGAGTGGGAGAGCGATACGAAGAACGGCGTTGGCATCTTCAACGGCGATATCGGAACCATCTGTGAAATAGACAACACCGAGCAGTATATGCGCATCACCTTTGACGACCGCACGGTCATATACGACTTCTCGCTGCTGGAGGATCTTGAGCACGCCTACGCCGTGACGGTTCACAAGAGCCAGGGCAGTGAATATCCCATTGTCATTATCCCCATGTACTCCTGTCCGCCCATGCTCATGACGAGAAACCTGCTTTATACGGCGGTAACGCGAGCTCAGGCGATGGTCATTTTAGTGGGACGGGAGGAATACGTTCGGAGAATGGTGGAAAACGACCGCAAGGCGAACAGATACACCTGTCTTTGGTACAGACTTTCGCGGAAAAAGTAGGATATGGCGAAAAAAACCGAAAAGACGTATTGATTTTTTTGTTTTTATATAGTATAATTAAATAGATTATGCAGAAATAATGAAAAGAAAGGACGAGAGCTATGTTGTTTGCAAAAGATATCGGAATGGATTTGGGAACTGCTTCGGTCCTTGTTTACGTTAAGGGTAAGGGGATCGTTATAAACGAACCCTCTGTTGTTGCAATAGATAAGCAAACGGGGAAAATGATCAAGGTGGGAAGAGCCGCTCAGCAGATGCAGGGCAGAACCCCCGAGAATATTCTGGCGGTCAGACCTCTGCGCGACGGCGTTATCAGCCAGTACGAGGTTACTCTTCAGATGATCAAGTATTTCATTCAGAAGGCGTGCGGCGGTTTTGTGTTCCAACCCAGAGTTATGATCTGTATCCCCAGCGGTATCACGGAGGTTGAAGAGAGAGCGGTAATCGACGCCGCAACCGCCGCCGGTGCCCGAACCGCGCACCTGATCGAGGAGCCCGTTGCCGCCGCCATCGGCGCAGGGATCGACATTTCTGCCCCTAACGGAAACATGATCGTTGATATCGGGGGAGGTACTACCGATATCGCCATCATTTCGCTGGGTGATATCGTTGTGTCCGATTCCATTAAGGTCGCGGGTGACAAATTTGACGAGGCGATAGTCAGATACGTTCGCCGCCGCTATAACCTGCTTATCGGAGAGAGAACAGCCGAGTCTATAAAAATAAATATCGGTTACGTGTTCCCTCACAGCGAGCCGCAATATATGGAGGTCAAGGGACGCAGTCTTGACACGGGGCTTCCCGCAAAGATAACCATGAGCTCTCTTGAGATGCTCGAGGCACTTGCCGACCCTATCTCCTCTATCCTCGACGCAATTTGCGGCGTTATCGAGCGCACCCCCGAGGAGCTGTCGGGAGATATTTTGAAGAACGGTATCGTCATGACCGGCGGCGGAAGTCTTCTTCGCGGTCTTGACCGTCTTATCGCCCACGTTACCAAGTGCCCCACGAGAATTGCGAAGAACCCCATTCAGTGTGTGGCGATCGGCACGGGCAGATCCCTTGACAACATTTCGGTGCTCCCCGAGGGCGCATTGAACCTGGCGAGACGTCAGCAAAAGTTTTAACTTAAAATAGCAGACATCGAAAAAGGTAGGTATATTTTTCGCTCTTGCATTCGTCGGCGTACGAGTGTACGCCAGAGTGCAAGAACGGAAAAAGCAAATAAGCACAAGGCATTCTCGAGGAATGACTTGTGCTTCTCTTACCTTTGTTTGAGTTAGGTTTTATCGTGGTTTGGTTTTTGATTTATTTGTTTGCGGTATAACAGCTTTTTCGATAGTCTGCAGGAGTCCTCAGGGCTCCTTTTGCATTGATATATGAAAGCGAGATTTTACTATGGAAAAACGCGTTTTGGACGGCTATTCCCCCAAGGAGATATTCTACTGGTTCGAGGAGATCACAAAGATCCCTCGCGGCTCGGGCAAGGAAGAAAAGATTGCCGCATTTATTGAAAAATTCGCTCTGGACAGAGGACTTTACTGCTACCGTGACGAGGCAAATAACGTGCTCGTTCGCATGGATGCTACACAGGGCATGGAGGCTCAGCCCTCGATCCTGCTTCAGGGGCACACCGACATGGTCTGCGAGAAGAACTCGGACGTTGAGTTCGATTTTGATAACGATCCCATCAACATCTATGTTGACGACGAGGGATTTTTGCGCGCAAAGGGAACGACCCTTGGTGCCGACGACGGCGTAGCGGTTGCAATAATGCTGGCTCTCCTTGACGGCTATAGCACCCCTCACCCTCAGCTTGAGTGTCTTTTTACCACAAGTGAGGAGGTAGGTCTTGAGGGCGCGACGGCGTTTGATTACGGCAAGCTTCAGTCCCGCTGTATGATAAACCTCGACTCGGAGAACGACGGCGAGGTGGTTGCGGGCTGTGCGGGCGGTGTGAGAACGGATATTGATTACGATTTTCCCAAGACAGCCTTCGCAGGTAATGCCGTGACCCTTTCGATCACAGGTCTTATGGGCGGTCACAGCGGCGAGAACATCAATTCGGGCAGAGCCAATGCAAACAAGCTCATGGGCAGACTTCTCACCGAGATCAGCCGCGAAACGGAGCTGAATATTATCGGAATCTGCGGCGGAAGCAAGGACAACGCCATTCCCCGCGAGTGCCATGCGGCAATAGCAGTCGCGGATGCAGAAAAGCTGACTGAGCTTGCTGCGAGCATCGGCGCTGCCATTAAGAGCGAGCTTTGGGAGGACGATATGGGCTTTGCCGTGTCGGTGACTCCCTGCGAGACCCCCGAGGAGATGGCAACTCTCGATGCCACAAAAAAGATCATCCTCTTTCTTGCGGGCGTTACAAACGGCGTTATGACGTTCAGTCAATATATTCGCGGTCTTGTTGAATTTTCCAGAAACCTGGGCGTTGTTTTCACCATGGACGGCGTGATGCGCTTCACCGTATCCTCCCGCTCGGCGAATAATTCGCAGGTTGAGTGGTCAAAGCACGACCTTGAGGCGGCTGCCGCGGCGCT
>CAZISP010000226.1:0-3216 GCA_964541955.1 uncultured Lachnospiraceae bacterium | reverse complement strand
AAAACAAAAACGGCGGTGTTTAGCCGTCGTTTTTGCCTTTTTGTTTGGGGGGTCCAGGCCCCTTTTCAAAGGGGCTTGGTTGGGGTTCCTTTTCAAAGGGGGTTGGGGGCGGTTCGGAGGCACGTTTCCTCCACAAATTGAAAACAAAAAAAGAGCCGAGTGCGATGCACTCGGCTCGGTTTTTTGTTTTTCTTAGAAGAATCCGTCTCCTATGTTGACATCAATGTCGCCGTTGGAGATCGCGAGAACGTCAAGCGCCTCGGCATTGATTACTTCCAGTTCGGGAGCTGTGTATGTGTTTTTCATTTCATTTTACCTCCCTTTTAATTACGATTCAGGTGTGTAGAGACCTTCTTCAATCAGGAACGCTCTCCATGCTGCAATGGTCATGGACTTTTCAACGGTCTCGCCATCAACTTCAACTTCGCATACAAAAGTAAGTTTGTTTAAGTTGTCTGCGTAACCGGATGCCAGCGTACCTGCCGTTGCGGCTGCCTGCATCACATCATAGAATGCCATCAAGCTCCAGTCACTATAGGATGTCGCAGTGGTAGCGGTGAGTGCGGCGCTGTTCTTGAGAACAACCGTAAAGCTCATATCCGCACCGAAAACCTGCGAGCAGGGCTGCTGCTCCTTGAGGAGGTATGCGTAATTGTTTACGCCGATAAACGACTCGGGAAGGATGATGGTAGGAGCTGTAACGGTCGCATTCTTCGACATGTTTGTAAAGCAGTTCTTCGCCAAGCTTCTGAGGTTGGTTGCCATGGTCATGTCAACCGTTCCGTCCTTGGGAACGTCAGAGCCTACCGCCCAAACTCTCTTAATGGCGTATGCCTCCTTGAAGGCTTCCTCCTGGCCGCTCCATGCTTCAACGTATGCGGGCATGATAACGTTCTCAACCTTGCGCGCATTAGAGAACGCATAGGAGAAGTTTACTCCGGAGAGACCGCTAAGGTCTGCGATAGCACCGAAGTCCGCAGCCTGTGTAGCAGCTGTCAGAGAGGTCTTGCTGTCGGAAGCATAAATTACGTTCTGAACGTAGTAGTTATTGTAAAGTATGTAGCCGGATGCGCTCACACCCTCGGGATAAACTATAGTTTCAAGGTTCTTACTGGTTGTATTCTGAAGAGAGCCTTTGCCGGAGAGAGCATCTACGCCGTAGTCGATTACAAGGGTCTTAACCAAAGCACCGTTGGTATCGCTGAGAATAGGAGAATAAATTGTCTGCGTCGTGCAGGTGCCGTTCACCGCCGTAGAATACTCTTCATCTGTCATCGGGTAGCTTGATGAGGTGCAAGGTGTCATATAGCTGCTGCTGAAAGGCGCGTAGCCCGCATAGGTGTTGTCTCTTATTTCAGGAATAACAGCATCGCCCTCTGCATTGGGATCTGCGCGGTAAACCGCAACAAGCTCGTCACCGTCAACAAGAAGCGACCAGAGCACGTTGGTGGAGCTGGTCTCCTCAAGGCTGTGCGCGACAGAGTTCCATTGAGTTACACCTGCGCTTGTGAGTTTACCGTATCTCCATGCGTAGAGAGGAAGATCGAGATATGTGAACTTGCCATCGGAATCGAACTCGTATTTTACGGTAACGGTTTCAAAGCTTGTGCTGAACGCCTTCTGCTCACCGTCTGTGATAGAGAATGCGCCCTTTTCGAGAATATCCCAAAGCTCAACGCCCGTGGACATTACGAAGTTCTGAGAGTTGATAGCACCCGTTTTGAATGCGTATACCGTTGCGTCGTAGAGAGAATGAGCGGACTTGCCCGTTCTTGTGGACGTGTAGGTAACGTAAGAGTAGCTATAAGTCTCGCCGCCGTCATTTGTCCATGCAGAGTAAGCATAGGTATAAAGCTCGGAGGCATAGTTGCCATCGGGAATACCCGTGATAGCCGCCGCGAAGGTCTTATCGCCGTCAGCATTTACGCGTACGTAAGGACCGTTTGCAGCGGAGACCATCTTGATCTTCGTCGTATTAGCGGTTCCCGCTATAAGGTCTGCCAGAATAGCGGTTTCATCGCCGCCGTATACGCTTTCAAGAGTATTAGCGGAGAATACTACTACGCCGTAGTCAGCGAGAACAAGACCCTCAGTCGCGTAGATCTCATCAACCTTGCTCTGGAGAAGGGTAAACTCAGCGCGGAGCGCGGGACCCTTGTTCGTAGCGTCGGAATCGTTGTAACGGATAGAATAACCGTCTGTCGTGATGGCATTATCGGTCTCGGAACAGTTAACAACCGTTACGTTGCTGATCGAAGCGAAAGCAGCTACTGCTCTTGCGTAATCAATAGAGGAATAAACGTAAACTGTAATAGCCTGCGTTGCTTTTTCAAACGCCTTGGAATCAACTGTTACTCCCGACGCAACACCGCCCTTGAGGTCGATAGCTGTAAGAGACGTGCAGTTATAGAACGCGCGATAGCAAATATCGGTAAGAGGAGCCGTCAGAGTGATAGTCGAAAGAGACTTACAATCGTAGAACGTCTGTCTGTCGATATAGCCTGCAACGTTCTCACCTGCTTCAAAGGAACCTTTGTCAGACGACAGAGCCGCGCTTGTGAGAAGGGAGTCGAACCAAACGACGTCGGTCACGCCCGCGCCGCGGAAGAGCTCGCCGCCTACGCACGCATAATATACGCTATCATACGCAGCGGAATAAGGAACGACCGTCTCAAACCCGGAAAGGTCAACCGTGCCCGTTGTTACCGTGCCCGTGTAATCACCGGACATATCGTCTTTATAGGTTACGTGAGCAAAGGTCTCGAGGCTTGTGTTGTTTATAAACAAACCGCGGTTGGTGTTCGTGATACTCAGTCTTGAGATCTTGCTGTCAAAGAGAATCGTTTCAGCCTCTGCAAACTTAACTACAAGACCTATTGTATGGTAGGTAACGTCTTGAGACGTACGGAACTCGAGAGTTGTAAATACAGTACCCTCGGTTTTGAGCTTGTTCAGCACCCACGCAAGGGTAAAGTACGTTCCGTCACCCAATTCGTTCTTCGTGCCTGCAGTCACGGTCTCTTCGCCCCAGTTAGCGGACAGGGTGCTGCTCAGCGCAAGCCAAACAGCCTCGCCCGTAGTCTTGTTCCAATAGAATCTGGTGTTGGACTGATATGCAAACGTAGGATAGGTGGTGGAGGTTGTGGAGGTATCCTTTGTGCCTGTAGCGATCAGATACCAGCCCTCTTCGTTATCAACGTCGGTATAGCCCGAGTC
>CAZISP010000225.1:0-3216 GCA_964541955.1 uncultured Lachnospiraceae bacterium | reverse complement strand
CCCGTGGTCAAGGGCGGCGCGCAGGGCAACCCCGGCGCGGGTTTTGATCCTAATGCAGGTGCGGGCGATAACGGCGGCACTTACTACAACGCCGATTACGAGGATAAGACAGGCGAAAATAAGTAATTTCAATAGACGAAAACAGGAGCTGACGCGCCATCGGCGCGTCAGCCCCGTGGCATTTTAATCGGAATTTAAGGAAAACGAGTAATGGCAGATAAAAGAGATTTTTACGAGGTCTTGGGACTTGATAAGGGCGCGGACGATAACGCCATAAAGAAGGCTTACCGTCAGCTTGCAAAGAAATATCACCCCGACCTTAACCCCGGCGACAAGGTAGCCGAGGAGAAATTCAAGGAAGTTAACGAGGCGTATGCAGTTCTCTCCGACCCCGAGAAGAAATCCAAGTACGACCAGTTCGGTCACGCGGCATTCGACCCCTCGTCGGGCTTTGACGGCGGAGGCTTTGGCGGCTTTGGAGATTTCGGCGACATTTCGGATATTTTCAGCTCATTTTTTGGAGGCGGCTTTGGCGGCGGTGGTTCATCACGCCGCAGAAACGCACCCGTTCAGGGCGAGGATATAGGCGTTCGTGTGACCGTCACCTTTGAGGAGGCTGCCTTCGGCGTCAAGAAGGAAATTACTTATAACCGTATCCAGAAGTGCGATGAATGCTCGGGCTCGGGTGCCGCAAAGGGAACGAGTGCCGAGACCTGTTCAAGCTGTCACGGCTCGGGTCAGGTCAGGATCAATCAACACTTGGGCGGCATGGCATTCCAGACAACGCAGACCTGCTCAAATTGCCGAGGACAGGGCAAGATAATCAAGAATCCTTGCAGTAACTGCCGCGGAACGGGCTACGTTAAGGTCTCAAAGAAGCTTGAGGTGTCGATTCCCGCAGGTATCGACAACGGCGAGCGTATAGCCATCAGAGGGCAGGGCTCCGACGGACGAAACGGCGGAAGCGCAGGCGACCTTATCATACAGGTAATGGTGAAGGAGCACAAGATCTTCGAGCGCGACGGCTATAATATCTATTGCGACGTTCCGCTCACGGTCGCCGAGGCAACACTTGGGGCGGAGATCGAGGTTCCCACACTTGAAGGAAACGAAAAATACAAGATTCCCGAGGGAACACAGCCGAACACCGAGTTTACCTTGAAGCAAAAGGGCATCAGTTACGTTAATTCCACCCGCAAGGGCGACCTTGTGTTCCGGGTTGTGGTTGAGATACCCAAGAATCTTAATGAAAAGCAAAAAGACAAGATGCGTGAGTTCGCCGACAGCTGCGGCGAGAATAATTACGCTAAAAGAACGGGATTTTTCAAGAAAATCTTCGGGTAAAGGAGAGAGATCATGAACGCACAGGATTGGACACAAATAAAAGTAACTGTCAAGCTTGAAAATCTTGACGAGACCGTTGCGATTATGAGCATGCTCGACAATAACCTTCAAATTGAAGATTACAGCGATATTGACCTTAAAAGCGTTTACGGCGACCTCATTGACGAGAGTATTCTGAACGCCGATAAGACTATCGCCTCGGTTTCTATCTATCTTCCCACGGAAAAGAGCCCTATTGACGCTATTGCTTTCATTCGTGAGCGCACGGCGGCAGCGGGAATCGATGTAAAAGTTGAAACTATCGGTGTAAACGAGGACGATTGGGCAAACGCCTGGAAGGCTTACTATAAGCCTATCCGTATCGGCAAGCATATGGTCATCGTTCCCGCATGGGAGAAATTCGAGCCTTCGGAGGGGGATATCGTCGTTCGCATGGACCCCGGAATGGCGTTCGGCACGGGAACTCACGAGACAACGAGACTTGTTATCGAGCTGCTTGAAAAGTACACAACAAAGGGCTGCCGTATGCTCGACGTGGGAACGGGAAGCGGAATTCTCGCGATCTGCGCGTCAAAGCTGGGCGCAGGTCAGTGCGCCGCATACGACATCGACCCCGTTGCCGTTCGCGTTGCACTTGATAACATAGCCGACAGCGGGCTTGCCAATATTACTTGCGAGGTTTCTGACCTTTTGAAGCAAGTTAAGGGCAAATATGACCTTGTCACCGCAAATATCGTAGCGGACGTCATTATCCGCATGGCACCCGACATCGGGCAGTTTATGGAGGACGATGCCGTTCTTATCGCATCGGGAATCATTTCCGAGCGTTGCGACGAGGTTACACAAAAGCTCCTTGAATGTGACTTCAAGGTGGTCGACACGCTTGTCGATAACGGCTGGTGCGCTCTGGTACTGAAAAAGAACGACAGATAAAAGAGCTTTCCCCGTTTTTTGAAAGGCAGATAGCGTGAAACAAAGCGATAATAAACTGTAAGTTTAGTTATTTTTCGCATAAAACACTTGCAAAATGGGGTCCGATCCCATTTTGCAAGTGTTTCCTATACAATTTGCGCCGCTCTATGGCGGCTGAATGGAGTTATTATGGAACAACTTATGTGGTACGATGTGCTTTTGAGGCTTATTGTTTCTACTGTAATAGGACTTTTCATCGGTCTTGAGCGTGAGCGTCACCACCGCCCTGCGGGAATGAAAACTCACATTATGGTGTGCCTTGGCGCGACCATCGTTTCGCTGATCCAAGTGCAGATAGTCAATCAGGCGCTTGAGCTTGCCTCCTCAAACCCTGCTTACGCCGATGTTCTCGGCGCAGACCTTGGACGAATGGGCGCGCAGGTCATCAGCGGCATCGGTTTTCTCGGCGCAGGCACGATTCTCGTTAAAAAAGGCTCTATCAAGGGACTTACCACCGCCGCCACCCTTTGGCTCACGGCCTGCATCGGTCTTGCGGTAGGAATGGGATATCTTGTAATTGCCATTGAAGCCTTTGCTATGGTCATGGTGGTACTGACGCTTCTTCGCGTTATTCAGAGGATACAGTTCAACCGCAACATCGTATCATTTGAGGTCTATTTCGCTGACAGCGTTCACGGTATGCAGATTTTGCGAAACTTCTGCTTTGCCCGTGAAATTGAGATAATCGGTAGCGAGCTTTCCGAGGGCTACGACACCCGCGACGGACACGGCGTTTTCACCATGCGCGTGCCCATGAAGCTGGATAAATCCCAGCTTATCTATGAGCTGGCAAAGGAAGAGTACATAGATAGGGTAAATATCGTTGAAGAATAAAAAAGAGGAGATATTGTCTCCTCTTTTTTATTTATCGTATAACTTCCTTCCCACAACGCTTGCAGC
>CAZISP010000224.1:0-3241 GCA_964541955.1 uncultured Lachnospiraceae bacterium | reverse complement strand
GGCAAAACCACCACGCTCAAGTGTGCCGCAGGCGTCATCGATTTTGATGGCGGCGAAATCCTCATCAACGGCCGCTCCGTCCGCAGGGAGCCGGTTGCCTGCAAGGCTGAAATCGCCTATATCCCGGATAATCCGGATCTCTATGAATATCTCACCGGCATACAGTACCTGAATTTTATCGCCGATGTGTTCGGCGTACCCGAGGGGGAGCGCACCGCAGCCTTCCGCAAATACGGCGATCTGTTTGAAATCACCGGCAGCCTCGGCGACCTGATTTCCAGCTATTCTCACGGCATGAAGCAGAAGCTGGCCATCATTGCGGCGCTCAGCCACAGGCCGAAGCTCCTGCTGCTGGACGAGCCCTTCGTGGGCCTCGATCCGAAGGCGGCGCTGATGTTGAAGAACATCATGGCGGAAATCTGCGCCGGCGGCGGTGCGATATTCTTCTCCACCCATGTGCTGGATGTGGCGGAGAAGCTGTGCAACAAGGTTGCCATCATCAAGGACGGCGCGCTGGTAACCTGCGGCCCCATGGCGGAGCTCACCCGAGGCGGCACGCTGGAATCCCTGTTTATGGAGGTGGCGGAGCATGCTGAAGCAGATTAAGCTGCTGTCGAAGCTGCGGCTGATCAACCTCTTTGGCTTCAATGAGGCACGCCACTGCCGGGAAAAGAAGCGCAGGGCTCGCCTGATCGGCATGCTGGCCCTGTATGCTTTTCTTGCGCTGCTGATGATGTTTTATGTGGGCCTCATGTGCTATGGAATCGCAAAAATCGGCGCGGGAGATAAAATTCCGCTGTGCCTGGCGGTGGTTTCAAGCCTGGTTGTGCTGGGGTTTACCACGCTCCGCGTGGGCCCGGCTCTCTTCGATCTGAGGGACTATGAGATACTCATCTCCCTGCCCCTCCGGCCCACGGCGGTGATCGTCAGCCGCTTCCTCACAATGTATATCTCCAACGCGGCGCTGACCCTCTGCGTCCTCCTGCCGGGTATGGTTGTGTGCGGCGCGCTGCTGCGGCCGGGATTCCTGTATTATCCCATGATGCTCCTCGGTTCCCTGCTGCTGCCGCTGGTTCCCATGACCGTCGCCATGCTGCTCGGCACGCTGGTTTATATGGCTTCCTCCCGGATGAAGCGGCGCAATGCCGCCGTTCTCCTGCTTTCGGTGATCGCAATGGCGGCCGTGCTGGTGTTGCCGGTGCTGCTTGCAAGGCTCCAGCCCGACCGGCTCATCCTCAGCGTGCGCGCGCTGTTCGATCGTCTCCGCGGCTTCTATCCGCCGGCGGGCTGGTTCGGCGACGCGGTGGCGGAGGGCAATGCGGCGCTCTACCTGGCGTTTGCGTTGGGCTCAATTGCGTTTTTCGGAATCGCAGCTGCGCTTGTCGGCCGGAAGTATCCGGCGATCTGCGCCCTGCTGGGAAGCCACCGCACCCGCGGCAGCTTCCACATGGCTTCCCAGCGCAGCAGCGCTCCCTTCCTGGCACTGTATAAGCGGGAAATCCGGCGCTACTTTGCCTCACCCATCTATGTGCTCAACACCGCAGTGGGCTTTGTGATGGCCATCATCGTGTCGGCAGCGGTTCTGTTTTCCGGACTCGGGGTTCTTCTGGATGAATTTCCCATTCCAGTGGAGCTCGTGCCCCGCATGGCAGCGTTCATCCTCGCCTTCTGCTATACTCTGTCGCCCACAACCGCCAGCTCCATCTCTCTCGAGGGCAGGAACTGGTGGCTGGTAAAGAGCCTGCCGGTGCGCAGCCGGGAAATCCTCGGCAGTAAGCTCATGCTGAACCTCACCCTTGCGCTGCCTGCGTGGCTGGTATCCACGGTGCTTCTCTGCGTCGCCCTGAAGCCCTCTGGGTGGATAGCCCTCTGGCTGGTGCTATTGCCGCTGGGCTATATCCTCTTCTCCGGCGTGCTGGGCCTCTGGATCAACCTGAAGCTCCCCAGCTTCAATTGGGAGAATGAATCCGTGCCCGTGAAGCAGGGCAAGGCCGTATTCATGGCGATGCTCGTCGGTATGGCCAGCTCCATCCTGCCAGCGGTGGGCATGGCGCTTTTGCCGGCGCAATTCCGCGATTTTTTCAGCGCAGCGGTGCTGATCCTGCTCGCATGCGCTGCGGGATTGCTGTATCGAAGCTGCATGCGCTGCGATCTTACAGGTATATATTGATGGTGAATTGTATATTTATATTGAATTGTTATTAATTTCGCTTAAAACTGTTTGCTTCTGCTTGTGTTTGTTGTATAATGATATTAGCCAAATGGGATTTTACCCTCGTGAGAATGAAGGAGGTTTTTTCACGTGATTGTATCCAAGAGAAAGCCCGTTGAAGAAGTACTCGCAATGCTTCAGGGCTGCAAGAAGGTTGCCATTTGCGGCTGCCACGAATGTGCACTGGCCTGTAAGGTCGGCGGCGATGATGAAATTGCAGAATGGACGAAGCTGCTCCAGTCCAAGGGCATGACCGTTACTGCAACCGCGCTGCCCACCGAAAGCTGCCTGAACTTCCACGTGCGCAAGGCCGTGAAGGAACTGACCAAGGGCGGCAAGCCCGATGCAGTCCTCTCCCTGGCATGCGGCTCCGGCGTCCAGACCCTTGCTGCCCAGCTGAAGGATGTTCCGGTATATCCCGGCAGCAACACCGTATTCATCGGCCAGGTTGAAAAGGTCGGCGTGTTCAATGAAATGTGCCGTATGTGCGGCGACTGCGTTCTGGGCTCCACCGGCGCAATCTGCCCCATCACCAAGTGTGCCAAGTCCCTGGTAAACGGCCCCTGCGGCGGCGCCAAGAACGGCAAGTGCGAAGTGAATCCTGAAAATGACTGCGCATGGATCATGATCTACAATAAGCTCAATACCCTGGGCCAGCTGGATAAGCTCACCACCGACCTTGAGGATAAGGATTACGATGGCAAGAGCTGGCCGCGCACTGTTGATCTGAAGAAGGAGGGCCTGATGTAATGAGCGTTCTTGAGCAGGTACTTGAAAACGGTGGCTTTGGTATCACCGCTGAAATGGCCCCCCCGAAGGGCTGCGATTTCTCCCATGAAATGAAGCTGGCTGAGTGCCTGAAGGGCCTCGTGCACGGCGTAAATGTAACCGATATGCAGTCCGCCTCCCTGAAGGCGTCCTCCCTGAGCTTCTGCATCGCCCTGAAGCAGAATGGCCTGGAGCCCATCATCCAGATGACCGGCCGTGACCGCAACCGTATGGCCATCATGGGCGATATGCTGGGCGCAG
>CAZISP010000223.1:0-3256 GCA_964541955.1 uncultured Lachnospiraceae bacterium | reverse complement strand
AATTCCTTTTGCTAAGGCTCGTCGGCGGCTTGCGCTCGCCGCGCGCAAATCCGACAGTACCGGATTTGCTTGTTTGCACAGGTGGGTTTGAGTGTGAACGTTCGCTTTGATTATACCCATACAAAAACGAAGGTGTTTAGCCGTCGTTTTTGCCTTTTTGTTTGGGGAGTCCGGGCACCTTTTCAAAGGGGCTTGGCGCGAATTCGACAGTACCGGATTTGCTTGTCTTTACAAATAGTGGGTGAGAACGCCGACCCCTACGAACACGTTAGAATTTGTCGGAATAACCCGTCCGTCGTTATCCCCTTTTATTAAAGTTTTTGGGGGTGTGGGGGCTTTTTTCAAAAAGCACCCACATTCCTCCTGCGTTAAACTAACTTCGTAGGCTCGCAACGGTCGGCGATGCCGACACAGGCGTTGCACCCTGCCACAGCCGCCTGCACCTCGGCGAGAGCAAGTGACGGGTCATTATTCTCCGCGCTCAGGTGTGCAAGAAGAAAATTCCTCGTGCCGCTCTCGGCAAGCTCCGATGCAAAAGCCGCGCAGTCGGCGTTTGACAGGTGCCCGCGTTCGGAAAGTATCCGCATTTTAAGCTGCTCGGGGTAAGGTCCGCACAAAAGCATCTCGATATCGTGATTTGACTCAAGAATGACGTCCTGACAACCCGTCAGCCCCCGACGGACAGAGTCGGTGACGTGCCCGATGTCGGTGGCAAGACCTATCTTGTGCTCCCCATCGCCGTCGGTGAATTCTATTCTGTAGCCGACGCTGCAACGGCTATCGTGGGGCGTCTCAAAGGAGCTTATCTTAACGCACCCCAGCCGTTCGCAAAAAAGCGGCGGGTGGGTCACAAGATTTGGCAAAAGATATTGATTTTTCCCGCTTTTCAGCTTTTCCGCCGAGCGGGAGACTATATGTATGGGGATCGAATTGTACTTTTCAAGGATCTCAAGCGCAGACGTATGGTCGGAGTGCTCGTGAGTGATAAAGATCGCCTCGATCTTTGAGATGTCGGTGCCGACTGCCTTGAGCGCATTGCACAGGGAACGCGCGCTTTTGCCTGCGTCAATGAGAAACTGATGACCGGCAAGGTTGAAGTACACGGAATTTCCGTCCGAGCCCGAATATAAGGTGTAAACTGAATTTTTTGACATGATATTAACCGAAAAATGATGAAAAGTGTGCCCAGATATCCTCAAGGAGCCAGGAAAGGCTGTCGAAAAGGAGCGCAAAGCCAAAGGGGAAGCCGCAAACTATCAGCCACTTGGATTTTTTTGCGCGCATTTTCACGTCCTCGATAAAGGCAGTCTTTTGCTCGGGCGTCATGGTGTCGGGGAGACGGTCCGCCGTCACGTCCTTTGCGTAAAATCCCCGATTATAGCAAATATACCACACAAGCGATACGGCAAAGACCGTCATGTAGACGATTAGCACGGGCTCGGGGCGCACGCGGCGAAGGAGCACGAAGTAAATGACCGACACGATTATTGTATTTACAAGCAGGAGCAGAGGAAGCAGAATCTTTCTGCTTCCTCTCGACTTGCTCTCGGCGGTGTCGACCGCCTTGATTTTTCTGTATCTCGCCATTACAAAACGCGGAGTGCGCCGTGGGGGCGAATGTTCAGGATAAGGCAGGAGCCCTCACCGAGAGCGCCGTCCATAAGTGCGCGGAAGCCCTCAGCCATGTCGCGGGGAACGAACGCCTGGATAGTGCCCGCAAAGCCGCCGCCGTGAACGCGGAAGGCTGCGCGCGCGCCGCTAAGGTACTTGTCGGCAAGGCAAAGAGCCAAAGACAAGCCCTGCTCTGCCACGTTCTTGTTTGTATACACGTTCTGCAGGTAGCAGAAGCTGGAGCGTCCCGAAGCGAGGATGTTTGCAAAGAACGCGTCAATGTCGCCTGCTCGAAGTGCCGCCTTTGCATCACCCACGCGCTTGTTCTCCTCAAAAAAGTGAAGAGCGCGGAGCACGGCGCGGTCGCCCAATTTTTCACGAAGCTCGGGAATAGCCGCGACAACCGTTTCTATGTCAAGCTCACGGAGCACCTTTTTGCCAAAGTGAGCCGCAACAGACTTCATCTCGGCGGGAACGGATGCGTAATCGTCGGTCAGGTCTGCGTGGTTTCCGCCCGTGTCAACGATGCACAGGTTGTAGCCCGCGCCCGTGATGTCAAAATCAATCTTTTCAATGACGGGTGCCGAGGGGTCGGCGAAATCGATTCCGACGATACCGCCTGCGGCGCAAGCCACCTGGTCCATAAGTCCGCAGGGCTTGCCGAAGAACACGTTCTCGGCGTACTGCGCCAGCATTGCGATTTCTACGTTGTCAACCTTGCCGTCGTTATAAACGTGGCTGAGAATGTTACCTATCATATCCTCGTATGCGGCGGAGGAGGACATTCCCGAGCCTTTGAGCACGTTTGAGGTAGCGTATGCGTCAAAGCCGCCCACCTTGTGGCCGTTTTTCTTGAAGCCCGCGCACATACCTGCAATAATGGATTCGGAGGTGCCGTACTTTGCCTCGTCCGCTTCGGCATACGCGCCAAAGTCAACGACCTGCTCGCCAAAGCCCTCGCTATGAACACGGATAGTTGTGCCATTTGAGGGAGCCGCAACAGCAATTATGTCGAGGTCGAGAGAAGCGGCGATAACTCTGCCGCAGTTATGGTCGGTGTGGTTGCCCGAGATCTCAGTTCTGCCCGCAACGGAGTAGGCGTTTACCTCTCTGTCCTCTCCGTAAAGCTCGGCAAATTTTTCGATGGCGGCAATATATCTTGCCTTCTGAGCGGGGAGCGCCGCCTCGCCGTAAAGTTCGGTCATGATACCGTCTGCCGCGCCGCTTTCAAATGCTTTTATAAGTTCTTTTGTGTTCATATCTCTTTCCTTTCGGTGAAATAAAATCTTTGCATTTTACATTTTATCATAAAATTGCCCGTTTGTCTACTGTTTTTATAAAACAAGTTTTATAAAAGCGGCGGCGGGAGGAGCAAAAAGCTATCACCGACAAAGCGGGCACGGAATAAACTGTTAAAAAACGCAAGGAGGCGCACATATGAAGATTTTTGTTATCAAGCCCCCCGGATTTATCGCGAGGATCATTCGGAAAATTACGGGGCGATGAGGAGCCGGACCAATTACTTAGTCGGGGTCGGTGGCTCGGCGACCCGCAAACAAAAAACGACGGTGTTTAGCCGTCGTTTTTGCTTTTTAGTTTGGGGATCCAACACCTTTTCAAAGGGGTTGGGAAATTTCGGCGTTTT
>CAZISP010000222.1:0-3261 GCA_964541955.1 uncultured Lachnospiraceae bacterium | reverse complement strand
GTTATAGTCGGAGGCGATGATGAACACAGCCTCCGCATCGGCGGGAACGCGGTCAAACACCTCTCCGAAGGTCATTCGGTTTTTTCTCAGCTGATCTATGAGACTATCAAGAAAGTTTCTGCACCACACGCTGTCCGTGTAGCCGGGATCGGTAAGTATATAAATCATTTTCGTCACCTCACAGCTATATTATAATGCAAAAGTGTCGATTTGGCAACAAAAAAATATTGTGTTTTTCTACACGTTATTTTGTCTTTTTGGAAAACGTGTTTGGGGGTATAATTACAGACGGACAATTCCGGTACTCGGAAGTCCGCTTTTCTCTTTGGTACCACAGGCACAAAGAGAAAAGCTTAGCAAAAGAGAAATACAGGGAAAGGATTTCGCCGTCTGCGGACGGCGACCAAGGGCTGCGCGCCCTTTGGAGCCTCGCCGCCTTCCCGAAAAGGCGGGCGAAAGCTTTTGAAAAAAGCGGGCGGAAGCTTTCAAAACGGTAAATTTTATTTGGAGGAAAACATGAAGGTAACAGCGGAAAACAAAAAGACAATAATTCCTACCTACGTGCCAAAAAAGGCACACGATCTGCCCATGTTCTTTGAGAACAAGCCCTATCAGGGCGCGTCGGGAAGGATTTATCCCATTCCTTATGCCGATGGCATCACAGACGTAAAGCAGGACGTAGAATACGATATCTACACCCTTGAAAACGAGTACATAAAGGTTCAGGTAGCACCCGAGCTTGGCGGCAAGATTTTGCGCGGACTTGACAAGGTCGGAAATTACGATTTCATTTATTACAACGAGGTGGTAAAGCCCGCGCTGGTCGGTATTGCCGGCCCCTGGATCTCGGGCGGTATCGAGTTTAACTGGCCTCAGCACCATCGTCCCACAACTTTCATGCCTCTTGAGGCGGTCATCGAGGAAAACCGGGACGGCTCAAAGACCGTGTGGACAGGCGAGGTTGAAGCCTTCAACCGCATGAAAGGGATGGCCGGCATCACCGTTGACGAGGGCAGAAGCTACATCAAGGCTAAAGTAAGAGTTTACAACCGCACGTCTCTCCCTCAGATTTTTATGTGGTGGGCGAATCTGGCGGTTCCTGTAAACGATGCTTACCGTACCGTGTTCCCCCCCGACTGCGAGTGGGTAAACGACCATGACCGCCGCGCGGTGCTTGAGTGGCCTATCGCAAAGGGTACCTACAAGACTGCCCGTCCCTACAACTTCGGCGAGGGCACAGACCTTTCTCACTACGACGCGGTAAAGGTTCCCTCCTCCTATCTCATTTCCCAAGGGCAGTCCGATATGGACTACATAGCGGGCTACGACACGGGAATCGGCAAAGGTATTGCTACCGTCGCAAACCACCACATATCTCCCGGCAAGAAAATGTGGCATTGGGGCAAGGGGGATTTCGGCAACATGTGGTGCGACAACCTGACCGACGCAAACGGTCCTTACATCGAGCTGATGACAGGCGTTTACACCGACAATCAGCCCGACTTTACCTGGATCGCCCCCTACGAAACACGCGAATTCGAGCAGTATTGGTATCCCATTCGTGAGATCGGCGAGATAAAGAACGCTACCATCGACGCGGCTGTGAACGTTGAGAAGAGAAGCGACGGCCTGTACTTCGGCTTCAACGTAACGGGCACGTTCAATGACGCGAAGATCGTTGTGACCGACGGCATAAATGAAATTTACACCGAGGCCGTTTCCCTTGCCCCCGACATGGCATACCACAAGACTCTGGCACGGGAGATATCCGACATTCACAACGTAAAGGTCGCACTTTACGATGCTGACGGACATGAGCTTGTTTCCTACAAGCCCTACAAGAGAGGTCAGAAGCAGCCCATCGAGGTAAGACAGCCCGTAAAGCGCCCCCGCGAGTACGATACGGTTGAGGAGCTTTACATCAACGGCTATCATTTGGAGCAATACAAGCAGCACAACTACCGTCCCGAGGACTATTACATGGAGGGCTTGCGCCGTGACGCGGGCGATATTCGCTGTAACACGTCAATGGCTCGCCTGTCGCTCAAGAACGGCAAGTTTGCCCAGTGCGTAAAATTCTGCGATAAGGCAATCGAGCGCCTGACCTCCAGAAACCAGCACCCCACCGACACCGAAGCATTCTATCTGAAGGGTATCGCGCTTCAATATCTCGGTCAGTACAAGGAAAGCTACGACATTCTCTACCGTGCGGCATGGAATTATGCTCACAGAAGTGCGGCTATGTTCGAGCTTGCTTGTCTTGACTGCCTCGAAAAGGATTACGTTTCCGCACTTGAAAAGATAGACGAGTCTATCGGTCTCAATAAGGGACACACAAAGGCGCAGAACCTGAGAACGGCTGTTCTCCGCGCGCTTGGCTGCGACAAGGCGAAGGAAAACGCCGAGATCAACGTAAAGGACGATCTTCTCGATCTGTTTGCCCTTGTTGAATATTCTCATTTTGCCGATTGCTCGGATAAGATCGCGCAGTTTGCCGCAAAGAGTGAAAATATCCTTGACGTTGCAAAGGATTACATGAAGGCAGGACTCTTTGAGGACGCGCTCTATGCGCTTTCGCTCGACCGCGGAAATTCTCCTCTCGTTGACTATTACAGAGCATATCTGAACGCAAAGCTCGGACGCGATTTCGCCGCTGACATTGCAAATGCCGAGGCCAAGGACACAGGCTACTGCTTCCCCTGTGCTCTTGAGGACATTGCGGTGCTTGAATTTGCTATTGCAAACTCTGCCGAGACCGCAAACGCAGAATATTATCTGGGCTGTCTCCTCTACGACCGCTTCCGCTACGACGATGCGGCGGAGCATTGGAATGCGTCCGTTACAAAGAACGGTGCTCACGGCAAATCCTGGAGAAACCTCTCCCTTTACTACTTCGACAAGAAGAACGACGGCGAGCGCGCGAAATATTGCATGGAAAAGGCACTTGAGCATAAGGGCGACGATCCCAGACTTCTGCTTGAATACGAGCAGCTGCTCAAGAACATGAACTATTCTATCGAGGATCGCCTGGCGACCTACGAAAAATATCCCGAGCTTTTAGCCGAGCGCGACGACTGCTATCTCGACCGTCTGACACTTCTTTCTCAGCAGGGCAAGTATCAGGAGGCTATCGACATGGCGGCGGTGAAGCGCTTCCACATCTACGAGGGCGGCGAGGGCAAGCTCACAAAGCAGCATGCCTGGATGCACGTTCTTTACGGTAAGGAATTGACCGAGCAAGGTGACAAGGCACAGGCAGAG
>CAZISP010000221.1:0-3261 GCA_964541955.1 uncultured Lachnospiraceae bacterium | reverse complement strand
TCGGTTTTCATCTCGTCCGACTCGTAGCTGTGACCGTTGACGGTAATGATACCGTTGGTGTTCTCGTTTACGACGATTCCGCGGGGGTTCATGCAGAATGTACGAACTCTGTCCTCAAATTTCTCGGTGCGGTAAACTATTTTACTCTCGTAAAGCTCGTCTGTAAGATGCGAGAAGATAACCGCGGGCAGCTCCACACGAACGCCGATGTCCACACGATTTGACATTGTGGGAATATCCATCTCGCGGCAGACCTTCTCCATCCAGCTGCTTCCGCTTCTGCCCACGGAAATAATGCAGTCGGTGCAGGTCACGGTAACGTTAGTTGCCGCCACCTCGTATCCATCATTGAGACGGCGAACCGACTCAACGGGGGTGTTGAAATAGAAGGTCACCTTGTCGCGAAGGAAATTGTAGATGTTTTCAAGCACCAGATAGTTGATATCGGTGCCAAGGTGGCGCACGGAAGCCTCCAGGAGCTGGAGACCGTTCTGCATACAAATCTTCTTGAACTTACTTCCCGCGGTGGAATACATCTTGGTGCCCTCGCCGCCGTATTTCATGTTGATATCGTCTACGTAGCGCATAAGCTCAAGGGCTTTTTCCTTACCTATGTGCTCAAAAAGCGTGCCGCCGAAATCGTTGGTTATATTGTATTTTCCGTCGGAAAAAGCGCCCGCGCCGCCGAATCCGCTCATGATAGAACAGCTCTTGCAGCTGATGCAGCTTTTTATCTTATCGCCGTCAATAGGGCACTTGCGGTCAGCGAGCGCGTGTCCTGCCTCAAAAATAGCTATTTTCAGATTGCTGTTCTTCTGTGCAAGCTCGTATGCGGCAAAAATACCGCCCGGCCCCGCGCCGATTATTGCCACGTCAAATTTCATCTGTTTTTCCTCTCTCTTTTTCTATACGTAAAACTATTGCGTGAAAACAGAATTTTCACGCAATAGTTTTTTATTCATGCTATTGCATATCATTATACCACGGTTTCGGGGGCAGTGCATGAACAATTTATGAATTTTGCGGTCGCAACACCGCTTAAACGGAGTCTCCGCCCGACCTCTTGTATTCTGTGGGTGAGCACCCTTCGGTTTTTCTGAAGATTCTGCAAAAATAGTTTTGATCGGCATATCCCACCGTCTCTGCAATCTCTCTGACGGACATATCGCTACGCAAAAGCAGCTCTTTTGCACGCTCTACCCTGAGCCCCGCCACAAAATCCGTGTAGGATTTCCCCGTTGCTTCCTTAAAAAGGTGAAGAAACCGACTTACGCTCAGACAGCTCTCTCGAGCCAGCTCGTTTACGGACGGCGGGTGTTTTATATTCTCGTAGATACGCTTACAGGCGGCGTTTATTCTCTTTTCCCCGCTTCGGTTGACGTTGCTTTGTCTTAACGCGTACTTTCTCGCCACTATATTGAGCATAGAGTAAAGATGCGCCGAGCACCAGTCCACGTAGAGAGGGTTCCGCATGGCAAACTCACCCGTCATTTTCTCGGAAAGCTCCTCGTATGAACGGCTTCGCCCCATATCAAACACCGTCATGCCGTCGATTCCAAGGCGTCGAAGAAGTGACTGACAGCCCACTCCCGTAAAATGAACGTAGTGGGACACCGAATTGTCCTCTCCCCGATAAAAATATTTCTGCGGCTCTCGCGGGCGGAACAATATGATGCTTCCCGCACCAAGTTGCTTCCACTCGCCGCCGAGAAACAGGTTGCACACACCCCGCTCGACGTAAATTATATGATAATCGCTTCGTCCCGTCGGTCGGTCGCTTCCTCTGTCGTATTTGCCGATGTGCTCTATTCCGCAGGAATTTACCTCTAAATATTCCTGCGATACCCTCTCGGAGGAATATCCTTTTTTTGTTTGCATTCGTATATCACCTCACTTTTATTTTATCAATCGAACTCAGATTTGTCAATAGCAAAGCTGTGCTAATACACCGCATTTTCAGCATTGCCGTGTATATACTTGTCAGAATATTTATGATACAATAGTGATAAAAAAGGAGGAGTAACAAAATGAACATCAATCCTATAAACCTCATCCCCGCCGACGAGCTGGGAAAGGACAGCAAGATAAAGCTGTCCGTTTGCGACACCGAGCACGACCTTTATTGGCGCATGGCAATAGAGGTGCTTGAGACCATCAAGGAAAACAATGAAAAGGGAGAAGATACCATAATGGTAGTCCCCTACGGTCCCTTAGGTCCGTACAGCCGCCTTGTTTACCTGGTGAACACCTATCGCGTCAGCCTCAAGCGATGCACGTTCATCAATATGGACGAATATCTCAGTGATGACAAAACCTATCTTGATAAAAATGATCCCCTGTCCTTCCGCGGCGGAATGGAGCGTATCTTCTACGACCTCATCGACGACGAGCTGAACGTCCTGCCCGAAAACCGCCATTTTCCTGTACCCGGCGAGGAGCACAAGGTGATAGAGCTTATCGAGAAAGCCGGAAAGCTGGATATGGCATGGGGCGGGGTCGGCATCAACGGACACTTTGCCTTCAACGAGCCGCCGGAGCCCGGGGAAGTCTGCACAGCCGAGGATTTTCTTGACAGACCTACCCGCATTCTGTCCATTTCCCGCGAAACAAAGACCATAAACTGCTTTATGAACTGCGGCGGCGACCTTGACGCCATACCGAAATATTGCATTACCGTGGGCATGAAGGAAATGTTCATGGCAAAAAAGGTTCGCATGCTTATGCCCCGCGACTGGAACGCGGGAGCACTGCGTAAAATTCTTCACGGAGGGGAAACGCCTGCCGTTCCCTGCTCTCTCTTTGCCCGCCATCCCGATGCCATGATTTATTGCGCGCGGGTTGCAACGGAATCGCCCGTGCCGGAGATCAGAATATACAACAAATGAAAAAAACTCTTATAAAGAACGTCCATATCGTTTGCGAAAACGAGATAAAAAGCAACTCCGCGCTGCTCATCGCAGACGGCCGCATAGCCGAGCCTGACTACGGGGGCGACGCACCGCAGGACAGCGAGATAATTGACGGTGAGGGCGGTTATTTGCTCCCGTCCTTTATCGAGCTTCACGCCCACGGCGGTGGCGGTTATGATTTTGCAGACATGACTGCGGAGGCATTTGATGCCGTGATGAAAACCCACCTATCCCACGGAGTCACCCTTCTCTGCCCCACGCTTGTGGCAAGCGAGTGGAAAAAGACCGTTAATTTTCTCGAATTTTGCGATGAATACGGAAAAAGCTCGCCTTTATTCGGCGGCGTACATCT
>CAZISP010000220.1:0-3264 GCA_964541955.1 uncultured Lachnospiraceae bacterium | reverse complement strand
AAGACCTGATGCTACGGCGGGAGAAAGCCCCCGCCCTACAAAAATTGCAATGAGGAAGAGCAGGAGGAATTATAAACCATGATATAGATCGAACGCACGTCGGTAATGAATTTCGACAACGCCATCAGAGGCGCACGCAACCCCATGAACAGCTGGGCAAAGCTTGACAGCACATATGACGAGAACGGAAATTTCGTTTTCGGTGAAAACGACCTTGATTTGGCTCGCCGCCTGGCTCACGCGGGAAGCGACCACCGCAAGTTCCTTCGTCAGATATTCGTTTCGGTGGACATTACCGCACCCCTTTATTGGTGGAAGGAATTTGACACCTACAAGGTGGGTACCGTTGCAAATTCCTGCTCGACTATGCATAAAATTCACTCAAAGGAGTTTTCCCGCGAGGATTTTTCCTGCGACAGAATGACCCCCGAAGCCCTCGAGGCTCTCGACGCTCTTATCGCTTTTCTTGAATCCGAGCGCAAAAAATTCGTTGAGACCAAGGATAAGGCTCCCTGGCACAACATGATCCAGCTCCTGCCCTCAAGCTTCAATCAGATGAGAACGGTTACGTTAAATTACGAGAACCTTATTTCCATCTATTACGCAAGAAAGAGCCACAAGCTGCCTGAATGGCACACCCTCTGCGACTGGATAATGTCACTTCCCTATGCCGCCGACCTCATCGCCGTCAAGGAAGTCTGAGGAAATGAATAGATTTTGACAAAATTGCATAATAATTCATTCTTCATTTGGATGAAGTATACAAAATTGACAAAAAATCCTCAATGCACTTGACAACAGCCCCCAAAGCGTAGTAAAATAATGTGGATATCTTTTATTGGAAGATATCCACATTTTATTTACACGCCATAGCGGCGGTAGGAGGATTTTATGAATCGCGTTTACAACTTTTCCGCAGGACCCTCTATGTTGCCTCTGCCCGTGCTTGAAAAAGCGGCAGCTGAGCTGGTTTGTTACGGTGAATCGGGCATGTCTGTAATGGAGATGTCACATCGATCTCCCGACTACGAGGCAATCATAGCTGATGCGGAAGCAATGCTCCGCCGTCTTATGAATATTCCCGACAATTATAAGGTGCTCTTCCTGCAGGGCGGCGCGTCCACACAGTTCGCGGCTGTTCCCATGAACTTGATCAAGAGAACCGGCAAGGCTGACTACGTTGTTTCCGGTCAGTTTTCCGGCAAGGCGTTCAAGGAGGCACAGAAGCTGGGTTATGACGTTAAGTGCATAGCAACAACAAAGGACGACAACTTTGACCACGTTCCCACAATCACAAAGGACATGATCCGTCCCGATGCGGCTTACCTGCACATTTGCTTTAACAACACGATCTACGGCACAAAGTACGGCTACATTCCCGACACGGGCGACGTTCCGCTGGTTGCCGACATGTCCTCCTGCATCATCTCCGAGCCTGTTGACGTTACAAAGTTCGGCGTAATTTACGCAGGTGCTCAGAAGAACATGGCTCCCGCCGGTCTCACTGTCGTTATCGTTCGCGAGGACCTGCTTGACACGGCAGAGGAAAATATGCCCACAATGCTTGAGTGGAAGACGATGGCAGAGAACGGCTCTATGTATAACACTCCCCACTGCTACGCTATCTACATGGCAAAGCTTGTTTACGAGTGGATCCTGGGCCTCGGCGGTCTCGACGAGATGAAGAAGCTCAACGAAAAGAAGGCGGCTTACCTCTACGATTATCTCGACAATCAGGACTACTACATCGCCCCCGTTAAGAAGGACAGCCGTTCCATGATGAACATTACCTTCGTTACAGGCGACGCAGACCTTGACAAGAAGTTCGCAAAGGAAGCGGGCGCGGCAGGTCTCAAGAACCTCAAGGGTCACCGCTCCGTTGGCGGTATGAGAGCCTCCATTTACAACGCAATGCCCTACGACGGCGTTGTTGCTCTCGTTGAGTTCATGAAGAAATTCGCAGCAGAAAATCCCAAAGCATAATAGGAGATTACCAAAATGAAAAACATACAGCTTCTCAATAAAATCGCCAAGGTTGGCACGGACATTTTTGACCGCGCAGACTACAACGTTGGCGCAGACGTAGCAAACCCCGATGCCATCATGGTTCGCTCTGCCGCCATGCACGACATGGAGTTTGGCGACAACCTCCAGGCGATCGCTCGTTGCGGCGCAGGCGTAAACAATATTCCGATCGACCGTTGCTCCGACGCGGGTATCGTTGTTTTCAACACACCCGGCGCTAACGCAAACGGCGTAAAGGAGCTTGCCATCGCGGCAATTCTGCTCGCCTCCCGTGATATCGTCGGCGGCATTGATTTCGCTCGCTCTCTCAAGGGCACAGAGGGTGTTGCAAAGGCAGTTGAGGCAGGCAAGTCTGCATATGCCGGCAACGAGATCCTCGGCAAAAAGCTGGGCGTTATCGGTCTTGGCGCTATCGGCGGCATGGTTGCAAACGCTATGGCAACTCTGGGCATGAAGGTTATGGGCTGCGACCCTTATCTTACCGTTGAGGCGGCTTGGAACATTAACCACTCGGTTCAGAAGGCTGCTACCTTTGAGGACATCTTCAAGAACAGCGATTACATCACTCTCCACGTTCCCGCAACGAAGGAGACAAAGAATATGATCAACGCAGAGACTATTGCCATGATGCAGGACGGCGTTAAGATCATCAACCTTTCCCGTGCAGATCTGGTTGACGCGGCAGCTATCAAGGCGGCGCTTGAATCGGGCAAGGTTTCCGCTTACGTTACAGACTTCCCCACAGAGGATGTTGTTGACGTAAAGGGCATCGTTGCAATTCCTCACCTTGGCGCGTCTACCGCCGAATCTGAGGACAACTGTGCCGTTATGGCGGCTCACCAGCTTGATTCCTTCCTGAAGACAGGTAACATCAAGAACAGCGTAAATTTCCCCGCCATCTCCATGCCCCATACACCCGGCTGCAAGAGAATCTGCATTTTCCACAAGAATATTCCCGCGGTTCTTTCTCAGATCTCGGGCGCATTCTCCGAGCAGAATATCAACATTGAGAACCTTCTCAATCGCTCCAAGGGTGACAACGCGTACACAATGGTTGAGGCTGCCACCGTTTCCGATGATATTCTCGCAAAGCTGAACGCTATCGAAGGCATCATTAAGATCAGAGTTATCTAACCTCCAACCAAGCCCCTCCCCCAAGGAACCCCACCCCCTTTGAAACGGTGTTGGATCCCCAAACAAAAACGAAAAAACGACGGCTAAACACCGTCGTTTTTGTTT
>CAZISP010000219.1:0-3278 GCA_964541955.1 uncultured Lachnospiraceae bacterium | reverse complement strand
CTTTTCTTTTGGCAGGGGCTTTTTGATGAAGGACTTGAACGGACGCGGTAGTGAATGACAGCACGGTGTGCTGTCAGAGCCGCGTCTGACCGAAGCGCATAGCAAAGCCGAAATATTCTCGGCTTTGCGTCGTTGCGCTGAGACCAAGTCCTTCTCCTCACCGGCGCGGAACCCCACACCTCGCAGTTTCACTGCGAGAGTGTCGATTTGCGCGAGGGAGAGCAGAGCAATAGGCTTAATCAGACGAAAGCGCAAATTTGGGTTCTAAGTCCTTCTGCCCGCCCCTTTCGACTGCGCTGAGACCAAGTCTTCCTCTTTTCTAAATCTCTTTTTCTCGTTGACTTATGGATAATTTTATGTTACAATTTTATTGAAAAATGCGCGGAATTGGGGGGATAATCATGCCAACATGGGTGACGCACTTAATGATAGCTGACAGGGTGCTCGATAAAGTGCCAAAGTTAGACAGAAATGGCTTTTGCGTTGGAAATATTGCGCCTGATTGCAACGTTGAAAACGAGGATTGGACACAGTTCGTACCGTCAAAAGAAATAACACATTGGATGTCTGCCGACAGAAAGGTCGCGGCAGATTGCGCCAGATTCTACACGGAGTACGTTGAAAGCAGAAAGAATAAAATAAATACGCATCATGAATTGTCTTTTCTTTTTGGGTATTATGCTCATTTGGTTGCCGATGCGGAATTTCAAAGATACATACGTGATGTTGACAGAGTGGCATCATCCTGGAAGCGAGTAAAAAACCATGAGCGTTTATCGGAACAAGCGAAGGATATGCCCGAGACTTGGGACTCGGTTAAAAAACTGGTTGGCAAAAACGAGAGAATGAAAGATATATACACCATTGAGGCAGAATATCTTGAAGAACATCCGTGCTCCGGTTATTTGACGGAAATAATGAAGCTGAAGTCTTTTCCCGACTATATTGATTATCTGCCCAAGGGGGCGATTATTCGTAAAATCGAAGTTATGGGCTACCTGCCCGAAAAAGAGTTGGGGCTATACCCATTTGTTGCAATGACAAAAGAGGAATATTCAATTTTTCTTGACAATGCAACGAAACAGGCTGTCCAATTTATCTCTCAAAGATTGTAAATAACAGATAAATTTCAAAACAAACAGGTTGCAGTATGCTGTGACCTGTTGTTTTTTATATCGACCTCAAAAAAACTATTGACAAACCCGATACTTCGTGATATGATGTATTACACGAGGGGAGGTATCACATGGATATACAACTTAAACGTGGCTTGCTTGACGTGTGCGTGCTTGCCGCCATAAAAAATGAGGATTCATACGGCTATAAGATAATCAAGGACGTGAAGCCGTATATCGAGATGTCGGAGTCCACCCTGTATACTATCCTGAAGCGCCTGGAGGCGGCCGAGATGCTTACGGTGCGGACGTCGGAATACGGCGGCAGACTGCGCAAATATTATCATATAACAAAGGCGGGGCTCGGGCGAATTGAGGATTTCAAGGACGAGTGGCGCGAGATAATGTCAATATATCGGTTTGTGACGGAGGAGGACAAGAAAAATGACTAAACAAGAGTTTATTGCCGGGCTTCGGGCAAAATTGTCCGACGTGCCGGAAAGAGAGGCGGAGGAGCGTATCAGCTTTTACTCTGAGATGATCGACGACCGAATGGAGGAGGGGCTCTCGGAAGAGGACGCGGTTTCCGCAGTCGGAACGGTCGAGGATATCGCTTCTCAAATCATGGAAGATATTCCACGTGAAAAGCATGAAAAGGAGAAAGCGAAGCCCAAAAGAGAGCTTGGGGTATTGGCAATTTTGCTGTTGATACTCGGCTCACCCATTTGGCTCTCGCTGGCTGTAGCCGTCCTTGCCGTAGTCATTTCGGTCTACGCCTCGCTGTGGTCGGTGATAGTTTCCCTGTGGGCTGTTTTCGGCTCGCTTGTGGGTACCTCACTGGGTGGATTTGTCACGAGCCTTGTGTTCTTTTTCGGCGGAAAAGCTATATCGGGCGTGGCCATGCTTGGCGTTGCCGTTTTGTGCGTCGGACTGTCAATTTTTGCATTTTTCGGTTCCCTTGCGGCAACGAAAGGTCTCGTTTGGCTCACGCGTAAAACCGCATTGTGGATTAAAGGTTGGTTTGTAAAAAAGGAGGCGATATAATGAGTAGGAGCGCAAAGATTTTGCTTGTTTTGGCGGCCGTTTTCGTTGTCCTCGGGCTTGTAATATTCTCCGCCGCTATGATTGCGACCAATTGGGATTTCACAAAGCTGAACACGGTCAACTACGAGACAAACAGACATGAGATAAGCGAGCAATTCAGCGATATTTCGGTCACGACGGAAACCGCAGACGTGGTTTTTCTGCCCTCACAGGACGGCAAATGCACGGTGGTCTCATATGAGGCCGAGAACGCGAGACACACCGTCTCGGTTCAAAACGGAACGCTTAATATAAAGCTCGCTGACACTCGGCGGTGGTATGAACATATCACGTTTTTCTCGATCGGATCCCCCAAAATAACCGTATATCTGCCCGAGACGGAATACGCCTCGCTTGAAGTCAGAACAGATACGGGCGATGTGAATATTCCCAAGGATTTCAGCTTTGAAGGCATAAAAATTTCCACCGATACGGGTGACGTCAGCTCGAAGGCTCCGTTTGCCGGGGCGATGACCGTTGCCACCGATACGGGTGATATCAATATAATCAATATATGCTCCGAGGAGCATGGCGGAAGGATCGATATCGAGACAGACACGGGGCGCGTCAAGCTGTCAAGGGTCAATTGCAAGAGCCTTGACATCGAAAGTGATACGGGTGACGTGACACTTGATGACGTTGTCTCGAGCGGGGATGTTCTCGTTGAGAGCGGCACGGGAGACGTGACGCTCAGCGGTGTCCTCTCAATCGGCAAGCTTTCCATTGAAAGCGACACGGGTGACGTGAAATTTGACAAGAGTGACGCCGCCGAAATTTTCGTTGAAACCGACACGGGCGACGTGACGGGAACTCTGCTCTCCAATAAGTTATTTACGGTAAAGACCGTCACGGGTGACGTTGACGTTCCCGTATCCGTCGCAGGCGGAAGGTGTGAGATCACCACCGCCACGGGCGACGTTGAGTTGAGGATTGCAGAACTTAAATAATTAAATCCCCGTTACAGCCTGTAACGGGGATTTTTCGTCAGTCTAAGATTCTTCCGTCGGTGGATATGGTAACAACTCTCCAGGGGATAAACTTTCCGCTTGCCATCAGCGCGCGCTTTGCGGCGTTCTCAAT
>CAZISP010000218.1:0-3288 GCA_964541955.1 uncultured Lachnospiraceae bacterium | reverse complement strand
GCAGAAAGATCATCGTTGATACCTACGGCGGATATTCCCGTCACGGCGGCGGTGCTTTCTCGGGCAAGGACCCCACAAAGGTTGACCGTTCCGCGTCCTACGCCGCAAGATATATCGCAAAGAACGTGGTTGCCGCAGGGCTTGCAAAGAAGTGCGAGGTTCAGATCGCATACGCTATCGGCGTTGCAAAGCCCGTTTCGGTCATGATCGATACATTTGGAACCGCCGTGGTTGACGAGGAGAGGATCTCCGCAGCCGTTTCCGAGCTTGTTGACCTTCGTCCCGCAGCTATTATCAAGCGCCTTGATCTGCGCCGTCCTATTTACAAGGAAACAGCGGCTTACGGCCATATGGGTCGCGAGGACCTGGGCGTTCTTTGGGAGAAGACCGATATTGCGGACAAGCTTCGCGCGATGCTTCTGTAAGTAAAATACAAAGGTGTCGGTCGGATCGCTGACTGCAAAAAAGACGAAAAGTTTTGGTCAAGCTTTTTCAAAAGCTTGCGCGGCGGAGGGCGCGTAGCCCTCCGCGCCCCCGCAGAGGGCGAAAATTTCTTTTCGGCGTTTTCTTTTGCGAACTTTTCTTTTGCGCCTGTGGTGTCAAAAGAAAAGTGGAGTATGGAATCTGTGAATTTTAATAGCCGCTGATTTTTAATAGAACTTATCGGTAACCCGAGACTGCAAGGCAGTCTCTTTTTTTTATAGCACCGATGAGATAAGAATCATAGAGCAAAAGCCCGCAAGGAGGGCGTAGGTGGGCGTTTTGTCGCCGCCCTGTGAATGTATTTCGGGAATCATTTCGTCGCTGATGACGTGGAGCATGGTGCCGCCGGCAAGGGCGAGAGCAAAAGGGAGCGCCTCTTGCGCGACAGCGACGGCAAAGTACCCGAGAAACGTGCCGAAAACCTCCACCGCGCCCGTAAACAAGGCAATGGCAAGGGTCTTCCCCCTGCTCGTTCCCGCCGCCAAGAGCGGCGCAATTATGACCATGCCCTCGGGAATGTTCTGGAGAGCTATCCCCCACACGACGGCAAGGGCGTCGGCGGTGTTTCCCGTACCAAAGCTCACCCCTGCGGCTATTCCCTCGGGCAGGTTGTGTACCGCGATCGCCAGAACGAACGTCAAGACCGAATCAAGGCTTGGCGAGCGTTCGGCCGCACTTTCCCCACAAGCAAATCTTTCAAGGCAGGGTACGAACCGATTGAGAACGGTCAGAAAAAACGCGCCGGTCAGTATCCCCGCCGTTACCACAAAGGCGCGCAGAAGTCCGCCGCCCTCAAGGGCGGGCTGAATCAATCCAAACGCCGCCGCCGAGAGCATTACCCCTGCCGCAAAGCCTAAAATTAAATTGTTGAAGCGGCTCGGTATCCTTTTCAGCAGAAATCCTGCCAGCGCTCCTGCCATGGTGGCGCCTCCGACCCCCAACGCCGCTAATATTACGATTATCATTGAAACCTCCGCGTAAAATGCACAGTTCTATTACATTTTATGCGCTGTGGTGGCATTTGGTGTCGATTCCTGCGCCTAAAAAGGGCTTTTTCCAAGCCCCTTTGAAAAGGGAACCCCCAGCCCCCTTTGAAAAGGTGGCTGGACCCACCAAACCGAAAAACAAAAAACGATGGCTGAACACCATCGTTTTTTATATAGGTTTTTAGCAAGACAAGCCGTCTGTATATAACCCTTTTCTTAAAAGTTTTGGGGGTCAAAGGGGGCTTTTTCAAAAGCCCCCTTGTTTTATAAAACTTACTGAGCCGCGTCAACGATAGCCGTGAACTTTGCGGCAACGAGAGAAGCGCCGCCGATAAGACCGCCGTCAACGTTTACCTTATCGAGAAGCTCCTTTGCATTTGCGTCGTTCATGGAACCGCCGTACTGGATGGTCATAGCCTCAGCCGCGTCTGTGCCGTAGAGAGATGCAATTGTCTCGCGGATAACGCCGCAGGTCTCGTCAGCCTGCTCGGGAGTAGCTGTAAGGCCTGTGCCGATAGCCCAAACGGGCTCGTATGCGATGATAACGTTCTTCAGCTCTTCTGCTGTAACGTCCTTCAAATCGAGCTTTGTCTGCATTGCAACAACCTCGTTTGTGATGCCGTTAAGTCTTTCGTCCTTAACCTCGCCAAGGCAGAGGATAACCTTCATTCCTGCCGCCAGAGCAGCCTTTGTTCTCTTGTTTACTGTCTCGTCCGTTTCAGCGAAATACTGACGTCTCTCGGAGTGACCGATGATAACGTACTCAACGCCCATGGACGTGAGCATCTTTGCGGAAACCTCGCCTGTGTAGGCGCCCTTTTCCTCGAAATGTACGTTCTCTGCGCCGATCTTGATATTGGAACCCTTCGCCGCTTCCATTGCGGGAGCGATGTCTACGTAGGGCGCGCAGAAGATGATGTCGCAGTTGTTCTTGCCCTCAACCATGGGCTTGATCTCGTTGATAAAAGCTACTGCCTCGGCAGGTGTGAAATTCATCTTCCAGTTGCCTGCGATGACAGTGCGTCTCTTTGCGTTGTTCATTTTGAAAACATCCTTTTTGTAAAATTCAGTGTGAGGATTTGAAGCCATATCAAGTCCTCTTTTTGAAAGTTTTTGGGGTATGGGGGCTTTTTTCAAAAAGCCCCCATAAAAAACTATTACTTGCTTTCGAGGCAGCTGATGCCGGGAAGGTCGCGACCCTCAAGGAACTCGAGAGAAGCGCCGCCGCCTGTGGAGATGTGTGTCATCTTGTCAGCAAAGCCGAGCTGCTCGCAAGCCGCTGCGGAGTCACCGCCGCCAACGATGGAGATGGCATCGGACTCAGCAAGAGCCTTTGCAACAGCCATTGTACCCTTAGCCAGCGTGGGGTTCTCAAATACGCCCATAGGACCGTTCCAAACAACGGTCTTTGCGTTCTTTACGGCGTCAGCGAAGATCTCGATAGTCTCGTCGCCGATGTCAAGGCCTTCCATATCAGCGGGAATCTCGCTGGAGGGAACAACCTTTGTGTCAACGGGACCGTCGATAGGATTGGGGAAACCAGCCGCAACAGTTGTGTCAACGGGGAGCAGGAGCTTAACGCCCTTTTCCTCAGCCAGCTTCATCATGTCCTTACAGTAATCGATCTTCTCGGAGTCGAGAAGGGAGTTGCCTACGCCGTAGCCCTTTGCGGCAAGGAATGTGTAAGCCATACCGCCGCCGATGATAAGTGTGTCAACCTTTGTGAGGAGGTTGTTGATAACGTTGAGCTTGTCGGAAACCTTAGCGCCGCCGAGAATTGCAACGAAGGGACGCTCGGGAGCCTCAAGAGCCTTACCCA
>CAZISP010000217.1:0-3290 GCA_964541955.1 uncultured Lachnospiraceae bacterium | reverse complement strand
AGGAAGGTCTCCGTTTCGCTATCCGTGAGGGTGGTAGAACAGTTGGTTCCGGCGTCGTTGCTAAGATCGAGGAGTAATCCTTTAAGTTAAGATTTTTAACTTACGAAACCATATAAGGAACGCCGAGGTGGTTTTGCCGCCTCGGCGTTTCGGTTTTTGACCGATGCGCATATCGCGCGAGAAAACAAATAAACATTATCTTTGGGGACGGTGTGATTCCGTACCGGCGGTAAAGTCCGCGAGCGCTGTGCGCGCCGACAGGGTGAGATTCCCTGACCGACAGTATAGTCTGGATGGGAGAAGACAATGTGGGTGCCTACCTATATCTATGTTTCCTCCCCCTGATGAAAGGGGATTTTTTTATGAAAAACACAAATCTTAATCGAGCTGACTCTTTCAGAGTCAAAAAACTTGTAGTGGGAGCCGTTTTTTGCGCTCTCGCGTTCGTTTCCATGTTCGTTATGCGAATAAACGTGCTGTTTTTGACCTTTGATGCCAAAGACGCCGTCGTTACTCTGGCGGGTCTGCTGCTCGGACCGCTCTACGCCCTTGCCATCTCGGTAGTCGTGCCTGTGATCGAAACTTTTATGGTCGGCGATACGGGAATCTGGGGTCTGATTATGGATATTCTGTCAACGGCGTCCTTTTCTGTGGTCTGCGCGTTGATATACAAGTATAAAAAGAACATTTGGGGGGCAATTACGGGGCTTTTGGCGGCTGCTTTGGCAATGACCGCCGCTATGCTGCTGTTTAACCTGTTCATCGTGCCGCTTTATCAGCCCGGTATGACGACGGCGGCGGTGGCGAAGATGATCCCGTCTCTGTTCCTGCCCTTTAATCTCACCAAGGGCGTTCTTAACGCCGCTTTGGTGCTGATTTTCTACAAGCCTGTCTCCAGAGCCATGAAGGCGGCAAAATTACTTCCTCGCGGTCAGGCATCTCTTGACTGTAATCCCGAAGACACGGAAAGTCGGAGAAAAAAGGGTGTTGTGTTCAGCGTTGTCGTGACAGCCGTCGGCATCGCGGTGGCGACGCTTTGCATAGCTGTGTTTTTCTTGGTTCTCGGCGGTGATTTTACTCTCGCCTGAGAGGTGACAAAGAAATAAGTCTGCAAATTTTGAAAGGATGTTTTGAAATGGTTGAAGCTATACAAAATTTTCTCTTTGAAACGCTCGGCAGGGAATGGTGTGTTTTCATCTGTTCGATGATACCCATAATCGAGCTTAGAGGAGCGATTCCGCTGGGTACCGCGCTTGGTATTTCGCCATGGCTGAATTACGCCATCAGCGTTGTGGGGAATATGCTTCCCGTTCCGATCATTCTGCTGTTCGTGCGCGTGGTTCTTGACTGGATGAAGAAAGTCAAGGGCTTGTCAAAAATAGCTCTTTGGGTCGAGGCAAAGGCCGACAAGAACAAGGGGAAGATTGAAAAATACGCATATCTGGGTATCTTCATTTTTGTTGCGATCCCGCTCCCGGGAACGGGCGCGTGGACGGGCTCTCTCATTGCCGCGCTCATGAAAATGAAGTTCTGGAAATCTCTTCTTTTCGTGTTCTTCGGCGTTGTTGCCGCGGGGCTTATCATGCTTCTCGGCTCGAATGTTGTGGCATTCATCGTCGGATTGTTTTAAGTCAATGGCAAAAGCCCTCCTTCGACGGAGGGCTTTTTCTTTTTGAGGGCGATAAACCGCAGGTTTAATTTCATGTCCGATAAAACGATACGAAAAATGCTTGAAATCTACTCCGGGTTAATATATAATGATAAAAAAGGGGGGATTTTGACATGAAGAATAACCTTTCTGTAAATATATATAAATTCCGCAAGAAGGCGGAAATGTCACAGGAGGAGCTGGGTGCCGCCATCGGGGTTTCCACCCAAGCGGTGTCCAAATGGGAGCGTGGTGTCAGCGAGCCGGGACTGTCTCACATCATCGCCATGACGGAGATATTTTCCGTGACCCTTGACACGCTGGTCGGCATTTGCCGCGACACGCCAAAGGATGCATACATAGGCATAGACGGCGGCGGAACGAAGACCGAATTCGTTCTTTTCACCGAGCAGGGGCACATTTTGAATCGAATCTGCCTTGAGGGAAGCAACGCCAACGTTTGCGGAATCGAAAAGGCTTGTCAGATACTGAAAAACGGCATCGACGTGCTTATCGCCATGGATTACGACGTGCGTGGTGTTTTTGCGGGTCTCGCGGGATACGCCTCGGGCGACAACGACCGAAAAATATCGGCATTTTTAGAGCGGACCTACCCCCGGCTTCAGATAAAATGCGGTTCTGACATTCTGAATATTTTTGCCCTTGGTCCAAAGACCGAGAGCGGCGTTGCCGCCATCTGCGGAACGGGCTTTATCGCATATGCCAAGAAGCAGGAGCAGCTTATCCGCATTTGCGGCTGGGGCTACTTGCTTGAGGGCGCGGGAAGCGGCTACGACATGGGCCGCGAGGTTTTACGCGCCGCGCTTTCGCACCGAGACAAGGTAGGTCCCGAGACCCTTATCACGGGGCTCGTTGAAAAGCGGCTCGGAAGAAGCGCGTGGGATTCCATTGACAGGATCTACAGCGGCGACAAGAGCCTTATTGCGTCCTTTGCGCCCGTGCTTTTCGAGGCGTACCGTAAGGGCGACAGGGAAGCGGATAGGATTCTTCGCGAGAACGTGCGGAGAATTGCTCACGTGCTTGACCGCGCATACGAAGAATACGGTTGCGGCGACACTGTTATTTTCGCGGGCGGAATCGCTTCCAACCAAGGCGACTTACTTTTTCCGCTGATCTCCGAATACCTAAAGCACCCCATGAATCTCATGGCACCCAAGCGCCCGCCGATCTACGGTGCGTGTCTTGAGTGCGTTCGCACATATTCCGAGGAGCACGAGGAATTCCCCGAGCGCTTCATGAAGGAATATTTGCAGTTCAAATCGTAAAGACCGCCCAACCCCCTTTGAAAAGGGTGTTGGATCCCCCAGACAAATAGACAAAAAACGATGGCTGAACACCATCGTTTTTGTTTTTTGGAAAAAGTCGGGAAAGTTTTGATCAAGCTTCTTAAAAACGGAGGCGTTTAGCCGAACGTTTTTCATTTTAGTTTGGGGAGTCCAGGCCCCTTTTCAAAGGGGCTTGGGAAAAATCGGCGTTTTCTTTTGGGAACTTTTCTTTTGCGCCTGTGGCATCAAAAGAAAAGTGGGGAAACGGTTTTTGCTTTACGTCCTCACAAGAGGGAAGCTTGAAAATTTCATTTGCGGCGAGCTTTCTTTTTTGTCCACTTTCTCTTTTTCTTCTT
>CAZISP010000216.1:0-3299 GCA_964541955.1 uncultured Lachnospiraceae bacterium | reverse complement strand
GGATTGCGACTGCCACGAGCACCATCATCATGACGAGCACGAGCACCACGAGCATGACGAAAACTGCGGTTGCGGCTGTCACGACCACCACCATCACCACCACGCTGATGAGGTGTTCAGTAGCTGGGGCGTTGAGACGACCAAGAAATTTACAATGGATGAGCTCAACGCTATCCTTTGCGAGTTCGCGGAGTCGGACAAATACGGCATGGTGCTTCGCGCAAAGGGTATAGTTGAGTGCGAATGCGGCAAGTGGATCCATTTTGACTACATTCCCGGCGAAGGGGATGTCAGAGAGGGCACAGCGGACATTATCGGCAGGCTTTGCGTTATCGGCGCAAAGCTCGATAAATCTGCAATAGCGGAAAGGTTCGGCGTATAATATGGCGGCAAATATTCCCGTATATCTGTTCACGGGCTTCCTTGAAGCGGGCAAGACAAAGTTCATTCAGGAGTCTATGGAGGACAAAAAGTTTAATTCCGGCGAAAAAACTCTTCTTCTCGTTTGCGAGGAGGGGGTTGAGGAATACGCCCCCGAGGCATTCTGGGGACAGAACGTATATTTCAAGCACGTTGAGAGCGAGGATCAGCTGACCCCCGATTTTCTGGCGAGCGTAGCCAAAGAGCACAAGCTTGACCGCGTTGTGGTTGAATACAACGGAATGTGGCAGATGAAAACCTTCTATGCGGCAATGCCCGAGGAATGGGGCATCTTCCAGCAGATTTCTTTCTTTGACGGCTCTACCTTCACGTCCTACAACGCCAATATGCGCTCTCTTGTGGTGGACAAAATTCAGGACGCTGAGATGGTCGTTTTCAATCGCGCTGACAGCAAGAACGTAGATCAAGCGGAGTTCCACAAGATAGTTCGCGCCCTCAGCCGCGGCGCTACGATAGTTTACGATTATCCCGACGGAAAGATTGAATACGACGAGATCGAGGACCCGCTGCCCTTTGACAAGGAGGCACCCGTCATCGAGATCGCTGATGAGGATTATGCTCTTTGGTATCGCGACCTTTCCGAGGATATGCAGGGCTACATCGGAAAGACGGTTAAGATAAAGGGGCTTGTTTCAAGAAACCCCGAGCTTGACGAAAAATCCTTTATTATAGGACGCCCTATCATGACCTGCTGTGCGGACGATATCGCATACAGCGGTCTCGTTTGCCGTTTGCCCGAGAAAACGAGCCTCAAAACGGGCGAGTGGGTGACGGTGACGGCGAAGATAAGTTACGAAAAATGCGTTCTTTACACGGGCAAGGGGCCTGTTCTGAATGCGGATTCCACATCCTTTGCGGTAAAACCCGAGAGGGAGGTTGCAACCTTCTATTGACTTTGGGTTCCTTTGAACCCGACTAAGGGAGGACATATGAGACACATTTTCATAATCAACCCCGCCGCAGGGCAGGGAGACGGTCAGTCGGGTCTGCGGGAGAGGATCGCCGAGGCGTCGCTGAAAAACGGAGCGGACTATGCCATATATTACTCCAAGGGGACAGGCGATGCGGAGAGATTCGTCCGCGAGACCTGCGCGTCTCTTGCCGAGCCTACCAGGTTTTACGCCTGCGGCGGCGACGGCACCCTAAGCGAGGTGGCAAACGGCTGCTTTGGCTGTTCCGATGCCGAGGTGACGGTGGTTCCCGTTGGCACAGGGAACGATTTTGCGCGGAATTTCAGTGTTCCCGAGCTGTTCCTGGACATCGACGCCCAGCTTCGCGGCGAGGCTGTCACGACCGACGTTATAAGATACAACGACCGAATTGCGGTGAACATGATAAATATCGGCTTTGACTGTTACGTGGCAAAGCGAATGAACTCCATAAAGCTATGCAAATGGGTGCCGAAGGGTTCAGAATATATAGCGGCGCTTGTAATTGAGTTCTGCCGCAAGGCGGGTGTAAAATTTTCCTCTGTCACTCTTGACGGCGAGCCGTTTTCCGAGAACGCATTCCTTCTGGGGTGTCTGGGAAACGGAAGCTTTTGCGGCGGAGGGTTTTATTGCGCGCCCGAGGCGAGCCTGACGGACGGCGAGATCGACATTTGTCTCGTGCGGAACATGGATATATTCAAGTGCCTGAAGATTATCGGCAAATACAAGAAGGGAACCTTCCTGAGCGACCCGCTGGCGCAAAAAAAGATAATTTACAGAAAAATAAAGAGTGCTCATATGACCTTTGGCGGAGAGGGACAGTACGTCAGCTTTGACGGCGAGATCGTGCGGGTAAAGGAGCTGAATATTGAAATTGCGCCTCTTGCCATGAAGATATCTCTCCCCGCGGGCGTGACGTTGACCCAAAAAGAAAAGAGCGCGGAGGCGCTCGGGGTATGAATATGACGATTCTGATTCTGTCGGATACCCATAAAAACAAGGACAGGTTAAGGCGTGTTCTTGAGCTTCATCGTGACGTCGATGCTGTAATCCATCTCGGAGACGGCTGCGGAGATTTCACGGGGATTGAAGTGGGAGATATTCCTCTTTACCGCGTCAGAGGCAATTGCGACGAGGAGGATAACAATTTCGGCACACTCAAGGATGAGGAAATTCTCGACATTGGCGGTGTGCGTATCCTGATGACCCACGGACATCACCTGGGCGTAAAATTCGGTCTCGCAAAGGCGGCGTCCTATGCGGTGTCAAAGGATGCGGACATCCTTCTCTACGGTCACACCCACGTGCCGAGAGAGATCTGTCTCGGGGCAGGAGAGCGAGCGGGCGTAAGGCTGCTTGAAAAGCCCCTGCATATTTTCAACCCCGGCAGTCTCGGGAAGCCGAGAGACGGGCAAAAGCCGTCGTTTGGCGTTCTGACCATTCGTGACGGGCAGATATTGCTCAGTCACGGGGAAACGAGCTACTAAAACCAAATAACCCTCTCGCTTGTGCGAGAGGGTTAAAGGGAAAAACTATCAGATTTCCGCCTCGGAATCTTCCGCTGCAGCGGGAGCTTCGGCGGCTGCCTTCAATGCTTCATCGTATGCCGCAAGAACTGCGCTCTCCAGCTTTGCTCTGAACTCCGCATTGATGGGATGAACGATGTCACGGTATGTGTCGTCGGGGTTCTTTCTGCTGGGCATTACTATGAACATTTTATCTCTTGTCTGAATAACCTTGATGTCGTGCATTGCAAGCTGCTGGTCGAAGGTGAGGGATACGATCGCCTTCATTGGGCCTTCATCGAATAATTTTCTTACTTTTACGTCTGTGATTTCCATTTTAATCTCCAATCCGCCGCCGTAGAGCGGCACAAATAAAATATATAGGAAACACTTGGAACCGCTTCGGCGGCAAAATGGGTTTGGA
>CAZISP010000215.1:0-3304 GCA_964541955.1 uncultured Lachnospiraceae bacterium | reverse complement strand
AGACGTACTTGTTGGCCTCGCCCATGAAGTTCTCAGAGGTGGCGTTGCAGATCACATAGGGGACGCCGTGCTGGATGGCCAGAGGGGCGGTGGCGGCGGCCACGGTGGAGTTGTAGGGGCCGACAACGGCGGAGACGCCGGCGTCGACCAGCAGCTCAAAGGCGGACATACCGGTCTCGGGGTCGCCGGCGGAGTCCTGGAGCACCAGCTCGACCTTGGCGCCGTTCAGGGCCTTGATGCCGCCGTTGTTGTTGATGTAGTTGGCGCAGAACTCGATGCCGTTGTACTGGACCTGGCCATAGTAGGAAGTGGCGCCGGACATGGGGAGCAGGACGCCGATCTTGACGGTCTCACCGTCGTCGGTGGAAGTCTCGCCGCCGGAGGGCTGAGACTCGCTGGTGGTGGGGCTCTGGCTCTCCTCGTCGGGCACCTCGGCGTTGCCGCAGGCGGCCAGACTCAGGACCATGGCCATGGCCAGGAGCAGAGCAAGCAGTTTCTTGGCTTTCATTTGGAAAAACCTCCTTACATTTTCAGCGTGCGGTGGCTGCCGCAGGCCGTTTCGGTTTATTTATATCTGCAAATATCATGCCAAGATTTGGGACCCCCCGCCGGAAACAGTGCCGGCGGGGGTGGGCGGTGTTCTTCAGCTCAGGCTGGCCGGCAGCTTGGGGAGGTTGTCCCAGCCGAATGGGCGGCGGCCGCTCTGGATCTCCTCCACCAGACGGACGACGCGGTCATTGGCGGGGGTTTCGACCCCCACCCGGTCGCCGTGGCGGCAGACAGCGCCGTTGATGTAGTCGATCTCGCAGGGGAGGCCCTTCTCCAGATCCTGGAGCATACTGGCCCGGAGGGCCCGCTGGGGCGTCCAGAAATGGGTATAGTTGGCTTTGGCCCGGTCACGGCCCGCCTCGTCCTCGTACCACAGGAGAGCTTCGAAATCGTTGCCCCCCATGGGCTCCATCCGGACGCCGCTGGCCCGGGAGACCAGGATGCACTCACGGCCCAATTGGGTAAGCGCGTCCATGGCGTCAGGGCTGTCCAAAATATCGCCAAAGGTACAGCCCAGTACGGCGGAAATACCGGAGAAGGTGGCGTTCATCATCAGCTTGGTCCAGCGGATGCCGGTGAGGTTATCTGTTACCGTGGTGGGGCACATCAGTTCCAAAAGCCGCTGGACGAGCAGAACTCCGTCATCAATTACGCCATTTGGCCGGCCTACGCAGAAATGCATACAGTCCGGGTCGGAGGTCAGGCGGGAGACGCCGGGACCCACGAAGGAGGCGCCCCAGCCCACCGGGGCGCCAAGCAGACGCTCCTTTCCCACGATGGAACCAACCTCTTCATCCGGCATACCGTTTTGAAGGGTGACCACCAGGCTGCTTGTCCCCAGATGGGGGACAAGGCCGGGAAGGGCCGTGCGGTTGGCGGTCTGCTTGGCCATGTAGAAGACAACATCGTAAATGCCATCCATATCCTCCGGGAGGACCGCCCTGGCGGGGACATTGAACTCGGCGCCTCCAGTGATGGTGGCGCCGTTCCGGTTCAGCGCCCGGACATGGTCGGCGTAGCTGTCGATGTACTCCACATCGCAGCCTCCCCGGAGCAAATACGCGCCGAGAACGGTGCCCATGGAGCCTGCGCCCAGTACGGCAACGCGGAGGTTGGGCAAAGCGGAGGTAATGTGTGCAGACATGGGAAGGACTCCTTTCGAGAGGAAACAAGATAAAAATTTCTTCAATGGAGAGGACGAGACCCCACTGTTTCGTAAAAAAGCAGATGAAAAAATGCGCGATTGCATGAAAAAATGCGGAGATGCACAAAAAATGCAATTTTGCATATGGCTCAAAGCCCGTATTTTCCTTTTTTTCGGACTGCGGAGGACTGGTCGATCTTGAGCGCTTCGGCCACCCGGCGGCAGGTGCCGTACCGCTTGAAGGCATCCTCCAGGACCTGGCGCTCACATTGCTCCAGATAGTCCTTTAAAGAGAACTCATCCGGGAATTCCCGAACAGAAGGGATGGAGGGAGACATTGGTTCCCGTGAAATGGTTTCACGGGAAGGAGCCCCCGGGGGCTCCTTCAAAGGCTTTAACTGCCGGTAGCGCAGATTAAGGTGTTCCGGGAGCACCTCGCGCTGGGAGGCGGTGATGGCCAGATATTCGGCCAGATTCCGCAGCTCGCGGACATTGCCGGGCCAGTTATGCCGCAGAAGCTGCTGTGCCGCGGCGGCGGACAGGGTCAATGACTTTTGGTATTGCTGTCCAAAAAGATCCAGGTAGTATCGCATGATGGGCAGGATGTCATCCGGGCGCTCCCTCAGGGGTGGGATCTGGAGCTGAATGACGTTCAGACGATAGTACAGGTCAGCCCGAAATCTGCCCTCTGCCACCATCTGGTCCAAATCGGCGTTGGTGGCGGCAAGCAGGCGGAAATTCACCGGTTTTTCCTTTAGGCCGCCCACCCGCTGGACGGCTTTGCTCTCCAGCACCCGCAGCAGCTTACCCTGTTGAGCCATAGGAAGGGCGTTGATCTCGTCCAAAAAGAGGGTGCCTCCTTCGGCGGCTTCGATGAGGCCGGCCTTACCGGAGGCCAGCGCACCGGTGAAGGCGCCGCGCTCATAGCCGAACAGCTCGGACTCAATGAGGTTTTCCGGGATGGCGGCGCAGTTGACCCGGATGAAGGTGTCAGCGTCCCGTCCGCTGCGGCAGTGGATCTCGCTGGCAAAGATCTCTTTGCCGGTGCCGGTCTCTCCACAGATGAGGATATTGGCGCCGGAGGGAGCCACCTGGGCAATGGCGCGGCGAAGGCCCGCCAAGGAATCGGATTTGCCCACGATGAGAGGATGGACGTCGTCAGCCGCCGCTTTTTGCGTGGGGAGCGCGGGGACCTCGGCCTGTGGAAGCAAAGCCGCGTTGGTGTTTTCGGTGATAGTGGTCATCACATAGTCAAACTGTCCCCGGGGATGATAGACAGGGCGGGCCACCGCCAGCATACGCTCGTTGTTGAATGTAGTGGAGCAGGGCAGGCCGGTTTTGAGCGTCTCCAGCGCGGCGGGAGAGGTGTACTCGGTGGCGGGGGCGTCGGGGTCGATGGCGGAGGTGTTGACAAATACCATGTCCTGCATGACCTCGCGGATATGCCTCCCCTTTACATCGGCCAGGGTGACGCCGAAGTAGATGAGCCAGGCCCGGTTGGCGTCCACCAGAATGCCCTGGCGGTTGATGACCTGGACGCCCTTGGGCATGGCGTCGATCAAATAGTGGTAGTTGGTATTCCAGCTGTCCATGGAACGGATCCCTCCTTGG
>CAZISP010000214.1:0-3311 GCA_964541955.1 uncultured Lachnospiraceae bacterium | reverse complement strand
CGGAAGACGTACAACCCGTACCGCCGCAAATAAGTACATGTGAACGAATCATTTGTTTTCTTCCTCCTTAAATCAGCCTTCCACCTTGGTATACTCGGTAACTACCTTGCCGCCCTTGATGTGCTTCTCGAACACCTCGCGAGCCTTGTCGGGAGTCATCTTCACATATGTGATCTTCTCTTCTCCCGCACGCATTACCTCAACGATGGGCTCGAAACGGCACATGCCGATACAGCCCGTCTGGGATACGGAAACCTCGCCTGCAAGTCCGGAATTCTCAAGCTCCTCAACGAATGCATTGAGAACGGGACGGGCACCGGCCGCGATTCCGCACGTTGCCATTCCGACAACGATTCTGGTGTCATTGCTACCTTCGCGAACAGCAATCTTGTTCTTCATACGATCTCTGATCGCAGAAAGCTCTGCCAATGTTTTCATAACTCTTTGTTCCTTTCAAAATTAGAATTATTTATTATATATTATATAATTCATCTAAGTAATCCCTTACCCACACCAGCACCTCGGGAGAGGACAGGGGAACCTCGTCGCCCAGCATTTCCCGCATTTCCTTCGTGGAAAGGCTTATTTCGGAGCTCTCGGTTTTGTGTGAAAACTCAAAGTCGATATGATCCGAGCCGTGGATCAGGGTACAGACAGTATCGGTTATGTTTCCGAGAGGAATAAAATCAATACTGTTTTTATTAAAGGCTGCATAGACCCGGGTTCCGTGGTCCTCGTACTCCTTTTCGCTCCTGGAAGTGATTTCAAAGCTTCCGCCCGTCATTTCAGCTTCCATTTTAAGGAACGGGAGTCCAAGACCGACCTTGCGCGTCTTTCTCGTGGTGGTAAAAGGGTTCGTGACGTTTTCAAGAAATTCCTTTTCCATGCCGCAGCCGTCATCGGTTATTGCGAAAGCCAGCGTGTTTTCGTCCTCGGTGATTTCTATCCTGACGTTCTTCGCTCTCGCCTTCACGGAGTTTTGCGCAATATCAAGAATATTCAAAGAAAGCTCTTTCATTTTCCGCAAATAAGCTTTATCAGCTGCTCCCGAACGAAAGCAGAGCTGTAAGGCTCGTCCTCCAGCATAACGTAATTCTCGGCTTCGCTTATATCCCACAAATAATGGGCGTCCGAGTCAACAATTAACATTTTTCCGTCCAGACTGTATTTTTCGGTGTATTCGGGCACCTTTTCACGGTCTCTCATCTCGATAGCGCTGAAATTCGGCACATCGGGGAGAGCTCCAAGGGCTGAAATGATACCGTTCTCGTCACGGTCGATGTGTGCGGGAAACGTTGCCGCACCATACTCCGAAGCGAGCTTAACAGCTTCTTCTATCGAGAGGGTTGACGCGTTGAGCAGGAGGTTTTCCTCCTCGCCGATTATCTCGTCGTCCTCACCGTAGATAAGCTGGTCGCCGAAAATGTCCTTTCGGTTCTTGTAGAGAATCCTGTATTTTTCGTAGGACCTTTCAAATTCTTCCGCGCTCTCAAGGCTTGGGAACAGTGCAACTATATGCACATCCTCTGCCGTTGTCATCTCGATTCCCGCAACGGGCACGATACCGTATTTCCTTGCCGCGGCGAAAAACGCGCGACAATTTTTTGTGGTATTATGATCTGTCAGCGCCACGATGTTCAGCCCGTTGAGCGATGCCATTCCGGCAATGTTTTCGGGGGTCATATCGTTATCTGCGCAGGGTGAGAGGCAGGAGTGAATATGAAGGTCGTAAAAATACTTATTCATATGACCTTTGAAAGCTCGACGCAGAACTCATAGAGCGGAAGGCTCGTTCTCAGAAGATTTACGTCCTTTGCTCTTGCCGTATCGAGAATTTCAGCTGTGACTTCGCAGTCCTCACAAATGACGCAGGCCGCAACGTCGGCAAGGGATGCCACCGCCACGACGTTTATGTTTGTCATAATAGTTGCCCAAACGCAGCCCGACTCTGCCCTTCCCATGACCCAACTGAGCAGGTCTCCGGCGTAAGCGCCTTCAACTTCTCTTTCGGGACACGGTACGGTGAGAGCTTCAAGCTTCAGTTTTTCGGCAAGCTCCATAACATTCATGATTTATTCTCCGTCATCTGTTTTGTGTAATTTTTCAAGCTCCTCACGCATAAATACTATGCATTCGGAAATGTCCGACATACCCTTTGCAACGTCCTGAGCAAATGCCGCGCAGGTGGGCGAGCCACAGGAGCCGCAGTCGATGCCCGGAAGCATCTTTTTCAGTCTCTCGCTCTCGTTCATTATCTTGATGGCATCACCGAAACCGCTGCCAAGTGTTACGGGTATGTACTCAAAGGCTGATTTTTCCTTAACGTCATCGGGCACGTCGTCGCCATCAGGGGCGTGATTTCCCGAAACGGGCAAATAACGGCGCAGATTACTTATCCTTGCCTTTGCGATATAAGGATTAACCACCGTCATAACACCGCCGACGCAACCGCCGGGACAAGCGTTCAGCTCAACGAACTCAAGCTCGGGGAACGAGCCGTTATCGATCTCCTCAAGAACTCGCACAACGTTTTCGATACCGTCAGCCGCCAGATATTTCTCGTTGAAAATAGCCGTCGCCTCGCCGCCCGTGCTTGCCCAGCCAAGACCTATCATTCCGGTATTGGAAACAGGCACGTCGCCTATCTCTGCCTTCATCACGCCGAGCAGCTCGAAATAAACGTCGGACATGGAGACAACGTAATCAACGTAGGACTTGTTTTCTCCCGTCTTGTTCTTCACGTAGCTGACCTTTGCGGGACAGGGTGAGATGAAAACGGTGCAGATATCGTCTTCTGTCAGCTCGGGGTGATTTTTCAGTGCCAGCGCCTTTGCCTCCTTTGCCGCAAGCTCCATGGGAGGCAGCAGAGTGAGCAGCTTATCCGCCAGCAGAGGGTAACGCAGAGAGAGAAGTCTTGCAATAACGGGACAAGCAGAGGAAATAACGGGCTTTTCAAGCTTCTTCATTTCCCTTCTTGTGTAGTCGGAGACGATCTCTGCAGCGCGAGCCACCTCGTAAACGTCGTCGAAACCGTAATCAAGAAGCCCCTTGAGAACAAAATCGATATCGTCGAGATTTGAAAATTGCCCGTAAAGGGAGGGTGCAGGCAAAGCGATTTTGAACTTATCCTTCGGAATATCCGAAAGCTTATCCGAAACCGCTTTCTTTGCGTGATGAGGGCATACTCTTATACACTCACCGCAGTCAATGCATCTTGCAGGGTCGATAGTCGCACGCTTATTCCTTATCCTGATGGCTTCGGTGGAGCAGTGCTTGAGGCAATGCGTACATCCGAGGCACTTATCGGGATT
>CAZISP010000213.1:0-3321 GCA_964541955.1 uncultured Lachnospiraceae bacterium | reverse complement strand
CCCCGACCTACTGCTTAGAAGGCAGTTGCTCTATCCAGCTGAGCTAAAGGCACATTTGGAGCGGATGATGGGAATCGAACCCACGCGACCAGCTTGGAAGGCTGGAATTCTACCATTGAACTACACCCGCATATTTTCGGCCTTTCACAAAACCGCTTTGCTATTTTATCACAATTATTCCCTTTTGTCAAGCCTTTTTCAGAAAAAAGATAGTTCAATAATTCTTTTTCTTTTGTGAATTTTTTCTTAAACTGTTGCAAATCAAATTTATTTATGGTAAAATATATTTATTGTATATATTGGAGGTGTAAAAATGAACACATTACTTCTTGAAGCATCAGACGCAGCAGGCTCGGCAAACGGTAGCGGTCTCGTTTCCATTATCATGATCGTTGTCATGCTCGCTATCCTTTATTTCTTCATGATCCGTCCCCAGAAGAAGCAGGAAAAGGAAACCAATGCAATGAGAAACGGTCTGCAGGTCGGCGACGAGATCACGACCATCGGCGGCATCATCGGCAAGATAGTCAGCATCAAGGAAGAGACTATCATGATCGAAACAGGTCATGACAGAACAAAGATCCGTCTTCTCAAGAGCGCAGTCAGAAACGTTGACGTAAAGGCTGAGGACGCTCAGGACTGATTTTAGTCAATCGGAATAAAATTCGCCCCCTCGGCATTTACTTTAATGTAACTGTGTTTAGGGGGCGATTTTATGGCAAGCAAAAAGCGAAAGAAAAAGGAGCACGGCTCTTTCAGAATACAAGGCATGATTTTCCCGACGTTGATAGGCGCGGCGGCAACTGTTGCACTGGCCGCCCTGCTCATATTAGTTTTCGGTCGGCTGGCATACGGCACCGATGACCCGTCGGAATACTCCCGCATCATCGGACTTGCCGCGCTCTACGTATCGGCGTTTGTCGGCGGGCTTTTAGCATCTGCATTCGGGGACAAAAGCATCGCATCGTCTGCACTTCATGCGGCACTCATCACCTTGATGCTTATTATCGCGGACGTTGCCTGCTGCGGGCTTTCAGCCAACGGTATAATCATGAAATTGCTCGCTCCCGCAAGCTCTCTTTTGGGCGGCGCGGCATGCGCTTTCAGACCGCGAAGGAAAAAGAAGCCAAAATTCAAGGGCGCAGCAGGTAATTTCTGCTTAAAAATCTGACAAAAAAGAGGAAGAAAAAATGATCCACTTATACAAATACAGCGGCAGAAAATGCTGCTACGACACATCAAGCGGCGCAGTTATCGAGCTGTCCGCGCTTCAATACAAAATGATGGGAGCTCTTGAAGCCCCCCTACCTGCGCTCTGCCCCACTTCTCTGCGCTACGAGCTGGCAAAGTTCGACAGCGAGGACGTAACCGAGGCATACGACGAGCTCTATGCTCTCTACCGAGACGGTCTGATCTACGGCAAGGGAGATTCCGACACCGCACAGCTTCGCATCTCGGGCGAGCACGCCGTAACGGACGCAACCGAAGCAGATCTTATCTTCGCCTTTGCAAGAAGCGAGGGAATGACCAAATACCGTCTCTGCGGCGATTCGGCAGATTCTGCCGCCATTGCAGCGTCCGCCGAAAAGAACGGGCTCACTGCATAATTCAAAGCGCACATAAAATGAAAAAGGCTATCTTTCGATAGCCTTTTTCATTTTATGTAAGAAGGTCGCCCGACGGGATCTCCACGTCGCCGTTGTTCGTGCCGAAAATTCCGTCGGAGGGGATATCAACGTCGCCGCCGTATCCGCCTGTTCCGCCGGGATTCTTCAGTTCAACGTCCCAGCCTGCAAGATACTGCGCCAAAAGCACCGAGTCCTTTGCATTTACGGTGCCGTCACCGTTGCAGTCAGCCCCAACGAGATTCGCGATCACTTCCCATTTTGCAAGAATCTGCGCCAAAAGCACCGTATCCTTTGCGTTTATGATCATATCATCATTCAGATCGCCGGCCATCGAGTAACTGCCGAACACGAGTTTTATTGAATCAAGAATTGCATTTCCCTCTCCGATCGCAACCTTTTCTGCCCAATCGGTATTTGAGCCGCCGTAGTACATTATAAGGAGGTTTGTACAGTTGGAGAAGGCGTAGTCACCAATCTTTTCAACGCTGGATGGCAGCGCGATATTGATAAGAGCCTCATTTCCCGCGAATGCACCGTCAGCGATACTGCTCGTACCGCTCTTAACCGTCACAGCAACCGGGCCGCTGTAATTTCCGGCGACGACGCAATTTCCGACATAAAGGATTCCCCCGCTCCAGTTCGCGGAGTCATTATAGTATCCCGTTGCAAAAAACGCCCGCTTGCCAATGTTTTCAAGCGCACCTCCTCCTGCAATCGTCACGAGCTTCATGCACTTGTAAAATGCGTTTTCTCTGATCTCGGCCACGCCGTCACCAAGGGAAACGTAAGCCAGATATCGGCACCCCTCAAAGGCGGATTCGCCAATAAATTTAACCGTATCGGGCAACGAAACGGCTGTTATCGCAGGGCAGAAATAAAATGCATTTCGCCCGACGTATTCAAGGCCGGATGCAATATTCACGGTCTTCAGAACACTGCAATATGCAAATGCGTAATCGCCTATGGTCTTTGTCGTGCTCGGAATATCAACAGATGTAACCGAGCTGCAACGATAGAAGGCATAGTTGCCTATAGATGTAACATTGCCGCCGATATTAACGGACGTAGCGTAGCAATTATACGCAAAGGCGTTATTGCCCACTGTCACAAGGCTTTCTGCCAGAATAGAGGTTGCATGGTCGCATCCGCTGAACGCAAAAGCGCCGACCTCTGTAACGCTCGGAAGTGCAATACTCTTCAGATTTCCGCACCCCTCAAAAGCACTCGCTCCGATCGTTTTGACGGTATCGTTCAAATAAAGATACTCAACGCTACAGCTACGAAAAGCATTGCTTCCTACGTTTGTAATATTTCCGTAAAATGCTATCGTTACTATTTTATTGCGAACGGAAAACCAAGGTGCATCCTCGGCGCTCTCAAAATCCCGCATCGTTCCTGCGCCATTCAGCTCAAGGAATCCCGTGCTTTCGCTGAATTTCCATTCTATTCCGTCACCTGCACCGTCCGCAGCGCAGACAGAAAGAGCAAAAACGGCAGCCAGCACCACCGGGATCATTAGTAAAATCAAGTTTTTCAGCGTTCTTTTCATGCTTTCCCCCAACTTTGCGAGTTCAATCTAATCTATCCTTTTCATTTTACCATCTTTATATTATTTTGTCAACAATTTAATACATAAAAAGAAAGGCACCGCCTTCGTGGCGGTGCCTTGAATTTTGAGATATCAGCCTACGAT
>CAZISP010000212.1:0-3324 GCA_964541955.1 uncultured Lachnospiraceae bacterium | reverse complement strand
AAAGACCTTAACGGGGTCACGCGGCAGGGGCTACACAAGTGTAATACTCTTCGCCCAAGCGTCTCACGGAGGCACAGCCCGACTCCCTGCTGCCGATGCTCGCACCCAAGGCATCAGCTCTCTTTTGCACGTTCCGTCGGATTCTTTCCGTTCATAGACTTTACTACATTATATAACAAAAAGGCGGGATTGTAAATAGTTTTTTGCAAAAATCTTTTTTTGAGCCCGCCGAAAACAAAATCGACGGGTTTTTACCGTCGATTTTGAACTAACATCAGATTTCGCCCAGCAGCTTTTTCGTCGCCGCCAGCTTCGTACAGCAAACGAGTACCTCCATTGCCGCCATCAGCTCGTCGTTTGACGGGAAGGTGGGAGCGATTCGGATGTTGCTGTCGCGGGGGTCAATGCCGTAGGGGTAGGTAGCGCCGACATCGGTCAGGGTTACGCCCGCTTCCTTTGCAAGACGGTAGGTCTCCTTTGCGGTGCCGTCGAGCACGTTGAGGCTGACGAAGTACCCGCCCACGGGCTTTGTCCAGCTCGCAATACCCGTGCCGTCCAGGTGCTCGGACAGGATCTCAAGCACGATGTCGAACTTGGGACGGATTATCTTTGCAAGATCTGCCATGTGGTCGTGAATATTTGCGGCGCTCTTGAAGTATTTTACGTGACGGATCTGATTGATCTTGTCAAATCCGATGGTCTGAACGCCCATGATGGGCTTGATCTGCTTGAGGTTTTCGACGCTTGCGGCGAAAATAGCAACGCCCGAGCCGGGGAAGGAAATCTTTGAGGTCGAGGCGAAGTAGAATACCATGTCCTCGTTTCCGTACTCTCTCGCCAGTGCAAAAATGTCGGCAAGAGTATCCTTTTTGTCGGCGTACAGGTCGTGAACCGCGTAAGCGTTATCCCAGAAGATTCTGAAATCGGGAGCCGCAGGCTTAAGTGATGCGAAGCGGCGAACCGTTTCGTCTGAATAAGTGATGCCCTCGGGATTCGAATACTTGGGGCAACACCAGATGCCCTTGATGGAGCTGTCTGCGGAAACGAGCCTTTCAACCTCGTCCATGTCGGGACCGGTAGGTGTCATTGCTACGTTTATCATCTCGATGCCAAGGGACTTGCAGATAGCGAAGTGGCGGTCATATCCCGGTGCGGGGCAGAGGAATTTGACTTTTTCCTCCCGGCACCAGGGTCTCTCGCTGCCAACAACGCCGTAAAGCATTGCTCTTGCCACCGAGTCGTACATGAGATTGAGGCTGGAGTTGCCCGCAACTATCAGCATCTCCTGAGGGATGCCGTAAAGCTCGGAGAACAGCTTTTTTGCCTCGGGAATACCGTCAAGCAGACCGTAGTTACGGCAATCTATTCCCGCCTCGGACTGACAGTCGGAGGAGGTGGAGATGACGTCGAGCATACCCGACAGCAGGTCAAGCTGCTCCTTGCCAGGTTTTCCGCGGGAAAGGTCAAGAGAAAGACCAAGCTCGCGATAGCGGTCATACTGCTTTTGAAGTTTTGTGCGCTGTGCTTCAAGCTCCTGCACAGACAGGGACGAATATTCCATGTGAAAATACCTTCTTTTAAGAGATTTGCACCCCTCGGCATCTGCCCGAGAGGGCATTTGATAGTAAAATTAAAATTCTGCGTTTCCGGTGGTTCTGGGGAAAAGCTCTACGTCACGGATGTTGGATATGCCCGTGATGTACATAATAAGTCTCTCAAAGCCCAGACCAAAGCCTGCGTGCTTTGTGCCGCCGAACTTGCGGAGCTCAAGATACCACCAGTAGTCCTTTTCGTCGAGACCGAAGTTCTCAAGTGCTTTGAGAAGCATGTCGAGTCTTTCCTCACGCTGTGAGCCGCCGATGAGCTCGCCAACTCCGGGAACAAGCATATCCATTGCCGCAACGGTCTTGCCGTCGTCGTTTAAGCGCATATAGAACGCTTTGATCTCCTTGGGGTAGTCGGTAACGAACACGGGACCGCCGATGATGTGCTCGGTGAGATATCTCTCGTGCTCGGTCTGCAGGTCTATACCCCACTCAACGGGGTTCTCAAACTTCTGACCGCTCTTTTGGAGCAGCTCAATAGCCTCGGTATACGTTACGTGACCGAACTCACTGTTAACCAGTTTATTCAGACGTTCAAGAACTGTCTTGTCAACTCTCTGGTTGAAGAATTCAAGCTCACGGGGGCACTGCTCCATTACGTAGCGGAGAACGAATTTCACCATGTCCTCTGCCAGCTTCATGTCGTCCTTAAGATCAGCGAATGCGATCTCGGGCTCGACCATCCAGAACTCCGCCGCATGACGCTGTGTGTTGGATACCTCTGCGCGGAAGGTTGGGCCAAAGGTGTAGATTCCGCCGTAAGCGAGTGCCATGCACTCTGCGTTAAGCTGACCCGAAACCGTAAGGCTTGCCTTCTTGCCGAAGAAGTCCTTGGAATAATCGACCGCGCCGTCCTCGGTCATGGGAGGATTTACGGGGTCAAGTGTGGTCACGCGGAACATTTCACCCGCACCCTCGCAGTCGGAGGCGGTGATAAGGGGGGTCTGCGCGTAAACGAAGCCTCTGTCCTGGAAGAACTTGTGGATAGCGTAAGCCGCAACCGAGCGAACTCTGAATGCCGCATAATATGTGTTTGCTCTGGGGCGCAGATGCGCGATGGTGCGCAGATATTCGGGTGTGTGTCTCTTGTTCTGAATGGGGTAGTCGGGGGTAGATGTACCCTCTACCTCAACGGCTGTCGCGTGAAGCTCAAAGGGCTGAGGAGCATCGGGGGTGAGGGTTATTTTACCTTTTACGATGAGCGCCGCGCCGATGTTCTGGGATGCTATTTCCTTGTAGTTGTCGATAACGGTGCTCTCGATTACAACCTGGAGAGGCGTAAAATAGCTTCCGTCATTGAGCATGATAAAGCCGAAGGCGTTACTTGTACGAATGTTGCGCGCCCAGCCCGCAACGGTTATCTCCTTGTCCGCGAATGCCGCGGGGTCTGCAAAAATTGATTTGACAGTAATTCTTTCCATGGTGGTTTTATAAATCCCTTTCTTGTTATTTCGATGTGATAAGGTGCATTTCCACCGCTTTTGGTAATATTAAGCGATATTATATCAGTAAAATATGGAAAATGCAATATTATGTGGGTTGTTTTTTCAAATTGTTCACAATTTATGACGGTTTTGCGCCGTTTTTCCAGAAATTCTTGATAATTTCTGCAAGTTCCGACGGAGAACTTGCAAAATTTATTTCTGACCAATGCTCGGGAAACAGGGCTCTGTACTTTGGCTCGGCATATCTGTCGTCGATCAGAACCACGATTCCTCGG
>CAZISP010000211.1:0-3324 GCA_964541955.1 uncultured Lachnospiraceae bacterium | reverse complement strand
TAAAAACGGAGGCGTTTAGCCGAACGTTTTTCATTTTAGTTTGGGGGGTCCAGGCACCTTTTCAAAGGGGCTTGGTTGGGGTTCCTTTTCAAAGGGGCTTGGCGCGAATTCGACGGTGCCGGATTTGCTAACTTTGTGAAAAGGTGAGGAGCGTAACCGATCGTCATAATTTGGTGGGAAGCCAATGGCTTGGTCGTCTCCTACCAAGCATTTTTACATCCTCGACGTCACCAAGGCGAAAAAGACCAGCACCATCCCAATAACAGCGGACGGAGTAGGCTTCTCGCCAAAAAACATCCACGCCATAAGACAACTAAAGGTCAGAGTCAGCCCACAGCTGACGGGATAAAGCACCACCGCGTCGAGAGTGGCGGCAGCCTGGGTCTGAAAAAACACGACCACGTACAAAAGAACCCCCATTACCACAGCCCACGGCATCATAGATTTGATCTTAGGAAGCTGTTCGTCTTTTTTTCCCGGATAACGCGAAAGAAGACGGAACAAAGCCAGAAGAGCGATAGCGACGATGAACGTATAAAAGGTAAACACGTGATTCGACACCTGAGGCAACATCCACGCGAACCATTTCTGAGACACCTGCACAAATCCGTTTGACAGGAAAAGCAAAAGGAGAATCACCGCGTCCTTAATTTTCGGCGTATGTTTTGTCTCAACTTGAAACCGAAGCAAAACACATGGCGGCGATAATGAGAAAAACGGCGACCAGCTTGAAAGGCGACGGCTCCTCACCAAATATAAGCAGCCCCGCCAGAACCGAAATGATAAAAGCCGAATTATTGACCGCCGAGGCAAACATAAGCGCATCGGTCTTCAGCGCCATGACCCATACGATATAGTTGACCGTTTGAGCCATACCCGAGATAGTGCAGACAAGCCATCCCTCGGTCGGCATGGAAAATCCGATGCCGCCAAAAGCGATAATCAAAGCCCCAAGCACAACACAGACAAGATTTCGAATCAGACTCAGGTGGACGTTGTCTGCCACAAAGTCAGTGTACTTTCCCACCTTTTTCGAGCAGTAGCCCTTGTATGTATTCGCGGCAACGGACAACAGTACATAAAGATAGCCCATATTCGTCAGCCCTCTTTTTTGCGGTGATTGACGTTCACCATTGTAACCCCAACGGCATCCTCGATCTCAGACAGTTGACAGCAGGTAAGGTCAAGATTTTCAAGATGTACGTTCTCTATCTCAAAACCCCGCTCGCCGTAGAGTCCAATCCCTGTCTTCGCATCGCGGCATACAAAATTCTTGACCGAAATATTGCGCACCTTTGGCATATTTATCTTGGGCGCCGACTGGTCGTCCAGCTTCTCACCCGTGTAGCGCAGGGTGGTGAGAATACTCGGACGGGTTGCACTCTCGATGGTGATATTCTCAAAATCAAGATTTTCAACCGTGCCCCCTCTGCCTTTCATGGTCTTTATATTGACGGCGCTGTAGTGACTGCCCAACGTAATATCGTGGAACCACGCATTTCGTATGCACGCCGAGGTCTCGCTGCCAACCGTGATACCGCCAAGTGACCCGTGGGAACGGCAGTTTCTGACCTCGATATCCTCGCAGGGGATACCCACCTCCCAGGCGTCCTCGTCGCGCCCGGCTTTCAAGCATATCATATCGTCACCCGTGGTAATGTCGCAGTCCTCAATAAGCCCCCGTCGGCAGGAATCGAAATTGATGCCGTCGGTGTTGGGCGCCACGTGCGGGTCGGTGGGATTTTTGATGGTCAGCCCCCGAACGATGATATTTTTGCACCATGCGGGGTGCACGGTCCAGGACGGGCTGTTGGTAAACGTGAGATTTTCAATCAGAACGTTCTCGCACTCGACGAATTGAAGCATTCTGGGGCGCACACCGTCCTCGGGCTTATCGTACACCCGCTCTGAGAGGGGACGGCGAGACTTCCCCTTCTTTATCAGGTCCTCCATTCCCGGCTGGTGGTGTTTCATGTGCCACCACGCCTCACCGTGACCGTTGAGAGTGCCGTTTCCCGTCAGTGCAATATTCTCACACTTGTACGCATAGAGCAGGTGCGAGGGAGAGTATACGCGGTTTCCCGCAAGGATTCCGTAAACGGTGGGCAGGTAATCCTCAAATTTTGTGCTGAAATGAACGACGCAGCCCTCCTCAAAGTGGAGATTGACGTTGCTTTTCAGATGGATTGGTCCCGTCAGCCATTCACCGCGTGAAAAAGCCACCCGTCCGCCGCCTTTTGCCGACACGTGCTCAATAGCTTTTTTGATTGCATCATGTGAGGAGACGTCGGTGCCCGAGACAGCGCCAAAATCACGGATATCAACGGCGTAATCGGGAAAGCTCGGCTCTGTGGGAGGCTCAAAGGGCTTGAAAAATTTCATATTGCTCTGTCGCTTCCGAGGTGCGGAAGCTTCCTTTCGGTAAATTTAAGTCATTGGATTCCAATCCTCTGTCAGCGCACATTCAAACTGCGAAAGGACGCGCATGACCGAGCCGCGACCAAGGTCGGGCTCAATAAGCTCACGCTCAAGGGGCGCGCCTTTGATTTTCGGCACGAAAATGTCATGAAGCTCGGTCCCATTGGGCATACTTACCCCCGTGAGCATCTCGGCAAGAGCGGTGGTGTGAAGCCCGCTGTCGGGGAGCTTTATGTGCCACGGACCAACGTCATATTCTGCAGTAGGGTCGCCCGAGGGCTCGGCAAAAACGAAGCCCAAGTGCTCTGAGAGGAATTTTCCCACAACAGACACGTCCTCCTCCGCCCAGGGGTGAGTGGTCTTTGTTATAGTCTGTCGGAAGTTTTTCTCGGCTCCGTACTGTATATACACGTTCTTGAGCTTTCGAGCGCAACGATAGGCATAGTCGATAGAGATAAGGTCGTCATACAGCCCCTGCTCTATCATAAGGGGCTTGGGCGCGGCGAGGCTGAGCACCTCCCACATCTCGGGGCCGTAGGCTATACCCGGAAGCAGATTGCAGGCGCAATGAAACCGCTCTTTTTCAAGGATATAGTGAAAACCGCAGGGATAGCCCGTTGAAACAACACAAGCAAGCTCGGGTGCCATCGCCGCCAGAAACAGATTCAGCGTTCCACCACCCGAATTTCCGCAAGAGCCAATGCGGGCAGGGTCGATGCGCTCATGCTTTGTCATATATCGGATAAGTGCCACCGATTCCATCACTATCAATCCCTGGAGAGTCAGCCCGCAGTAAAAGGGGGTAATGCAATGAGTATGGTCGGGATTCGGAGCGGCACCATAGAAATTGCGGTCGCCCTGTCCGAGATTGTCGGGCACCATGACGCACACCCCCGACTGTGCGAG
>CAZISP010000210.1:0-3343 GCA_964541955.1 uncultured Lachnospiraceae bacterium | reverse complement strand
GGCTAAGGTCATCGCCATTCTCACAGACGCGGGAAACGTTGACTGTGTAAGCGAGGGCGACTGCTCTATCGTGCTTGACCGCACACCCTTCTACGGCGAAGGCGGCGGACAGGTCGGCGATACGGGTACAATTTATTCTGACAATTTCCTGGCCAACGTATACGACACAAAGAAGACAGACAGCGTTTACATCCACATTTGTACTATCGCAGCAGGCTCGGTATCGGTTGGCGACACAGTTACCGCTGACATTATTGACGCAAGACGCGAGGATATCTGCCGCAATCACTCGGCGGCTCACCTGCTCCAGGCGGCTCTCCGTCAGGTGCTGGGCAACCACGTTGAGCAGGCAGGTTCGTTCGTCAACGACGAGGTCTGCAGATTCGACTTCACTCACTTCGCTGCCCTCACGCCTGATGAGATAAAGGCAGTTGAGGCTCTCGTTAATGCAAACATTCTTGTTGCAAACGATATAGTTACGATGGAAACCGACATCGAGACCGCAAAGCAGCACGGCGCAATGGCTCTCTTTGGTGAAAAGTACGGAAGCACCGTTCGCATGGTCAAGATGGGCAAGTTCTCCACCGAGCTTTGCGGCGGTACTCACTGCAACAACACGGGCAAAATAGGTCTGTTCAAGATAATCTCCGAGAGCAGCGTTGCCGCAGGCGTGCGCCGTATTGAGGCGGTCACAGGCCTTGGCGTTCTCCGTCTCATTGCCGAAAAGGATGCGCTCATTGCCGAAGCTGCAAGCGAGCTGAAGGTTCAGAAGCTCTCTGACGTTGCAAAGAGAGCGGCTCAGATCCAGACCGAGCTCCACGATGCAAAGAAGGAGATCGAGGCGTTGAATGCAAAGCTTGCTTCCTCCAAGCTGGGAGATATTCTTGCAAGCGCACAGGCAGTCGGCTCTGTGAAGCTCATTACGGCAAAGCTGTGCGATATGCAGATAGACGCGGCAAGAGCTCTGGCAGACGACATCAAGGCAAACAACGCAGACGCGGTAGCGGTTCTGGCGGTTGCGGCAGGCGACAAGCTGAACTTCATCGCCGCAGCCGGCAAGGATGCCGTAGCAGCAGGCGCTCACGCAGGCAAGCTTGTAGGTGCCGTAGCCGCAGTTACCGGCGGTAAGGGTGGCGGACGTCCCGACAGCGCAATGGCAGGCGGCAAGGAAGCAGCCAAGACCGACGAAGCACTTCAATCTGCAAGGGCTGCACTTGAAGGAATGCTTAAATAATTGTTCTTAAATAAAAATACGGAAGGCTTTTCAGCCTTCCGTATTTTTATTTAAGGATCTCATCAAGGTCAGCCTTGATTATCTGTTCAATTTCTCTTGCCTTTGCCTGTGTCTCGGCTGTGACCGTGATATAAGCCTTCAGCTTGGGTTCCGTACCCGAGGGGCGGATAACCACCGAGCCGCAGTCAAGAAGATATTTGATAACATCCGACTTGGGAAGTCCGTCAAGCCCCTCAAGGTAATCAAGGACGTTTGTCACGGCGTGACCGCCAAGCGTCTTTATATCACCGCGAAGCATCCTCATGATATCCTGCATTTTAGCAAAGCCTGCAGATCCCTCGAACTGATAGGAATGAAGTGTATTAAGGCAATATCCGAACTTAGCGTATATCTCGTTCAGCTTATCGATTAAGCTGATGCCGCGTGTCTTGTAATATGCGAACATTTCGCAGATGAGGAAGGAAGCGTTTACTGCGTCCTTGTCACGAACGTAGGTGCCGGAAAGGTAGCCGTAGCTTTCCTCAAAGCCAAGCAGATAAGAGGATTCCATTCCCTTTTCTTCAAGCAGTGCGATCTGCTCGCCTATATACTTGAAGCCCGTGAGAACATTGATCGGACGAACGCCGTAGCTTTGGGCAATGCGGTCCGTCAGGTCGGTTGTGACGATAGTCTTAACTATAACCGGACTGTCGGGCATTTTTCCGTGCTTTGCGCGCTGAGAGCAGATAAAATCGGTGAGAAGGATGCCCACCTCGTTGCCCGTGAACAGGCGGTAATTTTCGCCGTCAAAAGCGGCGATACCCACTCTGTCGCAGTCGGGGTCGGTGGCAAGAAGCAGGTCGGCGTTATACTTTTTAGCATACTCCATGCCAAGTGCCATTGCTTCCTTTATCTCGGGGTTGGGATAGGGGCAGGTGGGGAAATTGCCGTCGGGCTTCTCCTGCTCGGAAACTATGGTCACGTTGCCAAATCCCGTCTCGCGCAGAGCGCGCATAACAGGCTTTAAGCCGCTTCCGTTAAGAGGCGTGTATACGATAGAAACGTTCTTGTCGATCTCGTCGCCAAAGAGCACGGATGTGCCCTTTACCTGCTCTGTGAAGGCGGTGAAAACACTGTCGTCGATATAGGAGATAATTCCCTTTTCGATGCCCTCTTCAAATGCCATGCGTCGAACGTCGGCAAAAATATCCAGGCTCTCTATTTCACCTGTGACCGCATCGGCCGCCTCGCTTGTCATCTGACAGCCGTCGGCACCGTAAACCTTGTAGCCGTTGTACTTTGCGGGGTTGTGAGAGGCGGTTATCATGACGCCTGCCGTACAGCCGAGGCTTCTTACGGCAAAGGAAAGGCAAGGAACGGGCATCAGCTCGGGATAAATTGCCACCTTTATACCGTTTGCGGCAAAGACCTCGGAGGATATCCTTGCAAAAACGTCGGAGAAATTGCGGGAATCGTAGCTGACCGCGATCTTTGCATCCTTAAAGTTTTTTACAACATAGTTAGCGAGTCCCTGGGAGGCTTTTGCGACGGTATAAATGTTCATACGGTTTGTTCCCGCGCCGATAACGCCGCGCAGACCCGCCGTTCCGAATTCGAGGTCGCGGTAGAATGCGTCCTCTATCTCGCTCTCGTTCATTTTTTCAAGCTCACAGCGAAGCTCCGTTGCCCTATCAAGCCAAAGTTCGTAATTTGTCATCTTATTCCGTCCTTTACGTGTGAAAATCGTTTTATTATATGCTGTCGCAGTATAAAAAACGAACCAAATTCCTGAGTCCTTATTGTACCACATTTTTTTTGAAAAGTCAACCGAAAAAAGCATTCAAAAAGCCATATTTTTGTGTCAACGGTTTAGTCAGGTTCACGGAAAAGGGGGTGAGATCAGCCTTCTCCGGTGGAGAAAGCGGCGGACGCAGGTAAAAAGGAGTATTTCCGCAGGGGGTCGACGTCCTCGGCGACCCGCAAACAAAAACGATGTTGTTCAGACATCGTTTTTGCCTTTTTGTTTGGGGATCCAACACCTTTTCAAAGGGGTTGGGGTTCCTTTTCAAAGGGGCTTGGGAAATATCATTTGCGGCGAGCTTTCTTTTTTGTCCACTTTCTCTTTTTCTT
>CAZISP010000209.1:0-3349 GCA_964541955.1 uncultured Lachnospiraceae bacterium | reverse complement strand
CTCTACGCCGGCGTCAAAGATAACCGCGGCGAGATGGTGGCATGGCATCTGGAGCTGCGCCCGGGCTATGATTCAGCCAGCCGATCGTTCTGTCGATTGCGTCCTTCATCTGATGAATTACTCCGTGGAACAATCTGTTTGACATATTTTATGCCCATTCCTTTCTTTTTAAGTGACCCCGTTCGAGGTCAATTTCGGCGTGTCGCGGCCGACAAATTATTTATGCGATTTTTTTAGACCTTTTCTCAGTGACCCAACGGGGATCACATATTCTTCAGCGCTCCCACCACCGTATAAATAAGGTAGTAAAGACCGAGCACCGCCAGGGAGTAAATCACGCTTCCCGCGACCGCGTAGCTCATGACAACGCCCGCCAGCAGAATTCCCGCGGATATGTAATAGGGGTAAGACTTGAAATTTTTTCCGTAGATAAGCTGTCCGCCCACCGTAATATTGCGTCCTCTTCCGACGACCGTGACCACGATTGCCGCCAGAGCGTAAAGCACAAGGAAAGCAACGACTATGGCTTTTTCAACAGCCAATGCCGATCTGAGAAGCGACATAACGATGCCGCCGAAAATCGTATACACGGAGAAGCTGAAGCTCTCTCTGTCAAAGAGGCAGTACACGATGTAAAGAAGCGCGCAGAGCGTAACATAGAGCATCAAGCGACGGTAGCTGACAATTCCCGACCAAATCGACGCAAATGCACCTGCCAGGCACAGAAACAATCCGGCAAGGAACGAAAAATCAAACACCCTCATTCCCTTTTTCTTATCTTTTTTCCCGGCGCCCGCCAAGGCAAGCACAATCGCTGCCAGAGCAAGCACGCCGAAGCAAATCGCCAAAACAAGCGCAAACGCGGGATAGGGATTGACCCGCCCGTTCGCATACTGGATACCGGTTATTACCGCAAAAAGCGCTACCACTACAGTAAGCAACCTGTAGTACAGAATCTCCGATCTCTTGATTTTTACGGCATTACCTATTTTCGACATTTCAAAAAACCTTGTCCCTTGGGACTTCCTTTCATTGTCCTTGCCGACGCACGGCAAATCATGGTTGATTCTTACTTGTTTTCGGTCATTTCCATCTCGTACGCGAGACAGCCGAGAACGAACGCGGGAGCCGTTTCGGTTCTCAGTATTCTTTGCCCGAGACCGACGGTCAGCATTCCCTTTTCTCTTGCATATTCCGCCTCCTCGGGAGAAAAGCCCCCCTCCGAGCCGATCATGACGGACACGGTGGCGCTGTCAACATTCACGTTGAGAAGCCTGTTCCTCAGCGCGGTCTTGAGATTGACCGCCTTCTCATCCTCGTAGCAAAGAAGCGGGATATCGGCTCTTGCCGCCATCGCCACAGCCTCCTTGAAGGAAACGGTGGGCAGTATCTCGGGAACCCTTCCCCGTCCGCTTTGCTTCGCGGCCTCAAGGGCGATTTTGCGCCGTCTTGCCAGCCTCTTTTCGCCCGACTCGGATTTTTCCTTTGCTATACAGCGACTGCTCTCAAAGGTCTGTATCGCGCAAGCCCCGCATTCCACGGACTTCTGTATAACGGAATCCAGCTTGTCCCCCTTGGGCAGTCCCTGATACAGGATCACCCTGTAAGGCGGCTCGCTCTCACACTCCGATTCGGAGACTATCTCCGCCGTCACACGGCTGTCGTCGAGAAAATCCCGAATAACGCAGGCATACTCGCGTCCTTGCATATCGCAAACGGTTATCTGCTCGCCTCTCGCCATCCGAAGCGATCTTGATATATGGTGAGCATCCTCGCCCGTTATCTCCACGGTGCCAAGCGACGGATCAATATTATCAAGTTGGACAAAAAACCTCGGCATAAAATCTCCGTTCCGCCCGTTTTGGGCAATTTGCATTCCTAAAAATAGGCGCAAAATCCCCATCAAAAACATAAGCTCTATGTATTATACATCATTATTACCAATTTGTCAAAGGTTTTTTTGCCTTTTTTATATTTTTTTTTGCTATTTTTTACAATTCAGGCTTTTTTGGTTATTTTTTCAACTCGGGATTTCGTGGTCAAATTGAACAAAAGGTGAAAAACGGGTGTTTTTTGAGTGTTTTTCGACAAAAAAAGCGGCTTTGCCGCTTCTTTTTTATTTTTCAAATATCTTTCTGAGAGGCAATGAATCCACAAAATCCAAGTGGTCACCCATCCATTTTGTAATCTTTCCGATCAAAAACCCGTTCACAAGAGCACAAACAAAGGTTCCCCAGCTGATGCCAACGAAATTCCACATTCCGAAAAACGCAAAGGACATTACAACGCCGACTATACAGCAGGCAACGTCGTACGCCGTCTTGAATTTCGTCAGATCAAGGTTGAACCGCTCGGGCACCTCCTTTACTATCAGCTCGTAGACCTCGGCGGAGATGTACGTTTGAATCATGAATGCAACGCCGAGTGAACAAAGCACCATACCGGTAACGTAAAAAACAAATCTCAAGGGCATCGCCGCCTCGGGGACGGCCAAATTCATCAAATAGTTTGCACCGTCAAGAGTATAGCCGTATATAACGGCGGTAACGAAGGAAAACAGATACGATATCTTGAATCTACGAACAACGATGACCATAAGCAAAAGCAAAAAGGCCTGGAATATATATTCGGTTGTGCCGAAGGTGAAAAAATCCGAAAAATTCGACAGCTTCTGCGACAAAATATAAGCGGGAGCAACTACCATGGAAAAGCCGAAATTCGCCTTCCCCATCAATGAACAGCCCATGGCAAGCGTTAAAATCCCGAGCACGTATGAAAGCTCGGAGCTGAATTTTCTTTTCATACAATCTCCAAAAAGTCAGATCTATACAATTTGAAAAGGAGCCGCAGGCTCCTTTTCAGAAATTTAATTTTCTTTCATTGTGTAGGTGGGAACGACCTTTGAGACAGCCTGCTTTATGGCAAGGTTGTCCTTTGTGATCGCCTCACTCAGAATATCAAGCTTTTCCTGAAGCTCCTCGGGCGTGATTTCAATGGGCTGACCTACGAAGATCTTGCTGTGAGCCGTCTTCTTCAGTCCCTCCTCGTCCATCAGAAGCTCCTCGTAGAGCTTTTCACCGGGACGGAGGCCGCTGTAAACAATGTCTATATCCTGACCAAGCTTGAGACCCGAAAGGGATATCATCTTCTTTGCCAGGTCCGCAATTTTCACGGGCTTGCCCATGTCAAGGACGAATATTTCGCCGCCGTTGGCGTAAGCCGATGCCTGAAGCACCAGCTGAGCCGCCTCGGGGATAGTCATAAAGAATCTTGTGATCTCGGGGTGAGTAACCGTCACGGGTCCTCCCTCGGAAATCTGTTTTCTGAAGATCGGGATGACCGAGCCGTT
>CAZISP010000208.1:0-3358 GCA_964541955.1 uncultured Lachnospiraceae bacterium | reverse complement strand
CGCAGGCTTTGAAAAGGTTTACAACGCACTGAAGTGGCAGGGTCACGTTTAATTACATAGACTAAACGAAAAGGCTGATACCCATGAGGTATCAGCCTTTTGATTTGCTTTTATTTGCTGTGGATAATAACGCCGCTTTCCCAAGGTCCGTAGGGACAAACGGGAACGTCTCCGACCGTCATTATGGTGTAGACACCGCTTGTTTCGGTAAAGCCCGTCTTACCGGAGGTTCCGATTATGTCGTTTGTCTTTACCTCGTCGCCGACGCTTACGTTGATGGAATCAAGGTGCAGATACCAGGTCTTAAGACCAAAGCCGTGGTCGATTACAACCATTTTACCGCCGTAGATCGTCTGATCTGCATAGACAACCTTTCCGTTGTTGGAGGCGGGAAGCTCTATACCTGCGTCGCATTTGAAGTCAACGCCGATATTTCTGTAAGTCTCCTTTGTTGAGGAGATTGTTCTCATGTGACCGAAGCCGCAAACGATAGTTGCAAGACCGATACCGTCGGGCTTTGGCTCGTAGTCAATGAATGTGCCGTCGAAGTATTTTGTTTCGGAGCTTGTAGCGCAAAGCTCGGCAAATATTTTGTCAAATTCCGCCAGAGCCTCCTCGGAGCGTCTGTTGCTTGCAATAAGCTCGCTCATTGTGTGAGTCTTGTTTCCGAAGGTCTTGTTGCCGATCGCAAGAGTAATGGGCTGAGAAACCGAGCCATAGGTAAGAGTAAATTGATAGGATTTGTGCTCAAGCTCGGCCTTGATGGGAACGAGCGCGACCACCTTGTCGCCGTCACGGTAGAACGTGGGGGTATACCCGATATCCGGCTCGCTCGTAAAGACTATGCGGGAGGGATCGGAGACATTATATCCGGTGATCGTCACGAAATCGCCGCGGTCAACGGTCGTTTCGCCCAGGTAGAACTCGGCACCTGCCAGAAGATTTGCCTTAAAGTTGTAGGTGGCGCTTCCATGGTATGCTCTTGTATCGTCCTCATACCAATGAGCGGTGAGCATGAAGGTCACCTGATTGTTGTCTCCAAGTGAAATCTCGGCAAGATCGGTGATACCTTGCTGATTGAAAACCTCGTTTGAGTCCTTGTCAAGGATAACGATATCATAGTCATCGGCGGCAACGGCGAAATCAAGGGAAATTCCTCCCTCCATCTCATAGGAGATGATCTGGTCGGTGGTCTTGAAGCCCTTTATATCAATAGGGTTTTGTCCGTCCGCATTGTATGTCCATTCAACCGATGCGGGAATTATCTGCTGACTGCCCGAGGCAGTGTAGAGGAGGGGAAGGGTAACGTCCTCGCTGTCGGTGTAAAGATAATTTGCGTAAGGCGTAGCGAGGAACGCCAGAACGTCCTCGTTTCTGAGCTTGTGCCCCTCACCCTTCGCGTTTACGTAGTAGCTCTGTTCGCCGTTCAGCTTCAGATAATATTTGCATTCCTCGGTAACACTTCCGCTGTAGAATGTGATCATGAAGAATTTTTCGTTCTGAAGAGGCTCGGGGAGCTCGGATACGGGCGTTGCGTTTTCATTGAGCGCAACGATAGCCGCGATGTCGTCGGGGCTGTCCTTTTTCACGACCTCATAGGTGTTTTCGCTGTCGAAGAAGATCTTGACCTTTTCTACATATTTTGTCGATATCGGTGAATTGTTGGTCGCAATGTAATTAGCGATAGCAATATACGTAGGGATAAAAATCAAAAGAACCGCGATAATCGATATGATCGTTTTCTTCATTTGCACAATCTCCTTTTGGAAAATCATTATACACCATATATTATACAACAAAATTCGCCCAAGGTCAAGTGTATTTTCATCTATAAAGGAAAATACAAAGAAAAAAGGTTATTTTCCGCCCTTGTGAACGTTAATCAACTCGCAAACCTTTTCCGAAACGTTTTTGGTCTGTACCAAATAACTGCCGCCGCAAAAATATATTTTTACGGTGTCATTTTGTATTTCAACGTGAGTGATATCGGCGTAATTCAGCCTGAAACGGCAGGGCATAGACAGGTAATTTTTCGGAACCGAACACCCTGACACGTATTCATCGCACAGATTTATGTATGATATGCTCATAAAGTGCGTTTTCCATAAGGGAAGTATCATAATAAAGGTGAATACCCAGAAAACAACCGATTGTGCCGAATAGGCTGACGCGAGAATACATTCCCCCGCAAGGAAGATGAAAAATGCTATCATAACGTTGGTTTTGGGATAAAGCCCTTTTGTGCTGAATATTATGTTTTCCATAACTGCCTCCGAATATTGCTTTTGAATAAAAAAGAAAAAAGTGCGCCCCAACGAAGGGACGCACAAAAAGTGAATCCCTCGTTGTTGTCACACAATTGCTTTTCCTATCCATAGGGACGTGAAAAGGAGAGAAACACCTTTTATCAAGATATGTTTCCCTATAGATAAGAAATTATGCAATTGTGTGACAAGGGTATTATAGCACATTTTGAAAACGATGTCAATATTTGTAAAAAAATCAAAATAAAATTTCATTGGGAGCCTTTTTCGGACGACCGATGGTCGCCCCTACAGCTATAGGGCGAACGAGTCAACTATACCCGTAGGGACAGGCGTCCTCGACTGTCCGTTGTTGGGCGTGAGGATAATATTCATTACGGAAACATATACGGCAACAACATTTCAAGCTCTTTTGAAAGCTATCTTTTGATGTTGTGTGAGTCATAAACGAACTTGTTTGTCTTTTATGACCTGCGCGACCCAAGAGGCGGCATTACAGGCTTGTACGGTATAGCTTCCGCCGTCATAGAACAGCTTCACCGTATTGTGGTGTATCTCGACAAATGATATCTCGTCGTAGGTCAATCTGAATTTACGTGGCATGGACAGATAATGCTGCGGAATTGCAAGACCTGTTACGTAATCTTCATATAAAACAACGTATGACTTTTTCATGAAATAGGCTTTCCATAAGGGAAGAAGTGTTACAGGTGTAAGCAACCGGAAAAGAATAGACGTGGGCGAACAGAACAGGAAAAGAAATATTTCACCCGCAAAAAACATCAAAAATGCCGCCGCGACGTTTCTTTTTTGATAGAGACCCATTGTGCTGAATATGACTTTTTTCATTTTTAACCTCCGCAGATCTATGTGATAATTGATCTTGCGGCGATTTTATCATGTGTTTTTTAATTTGTAAATATGATTTTGCCAACAGGTGGTTTTTTAGCTTTGAAAGGTGGAAATTGAGGTGTAAAATAAAAGCCCGGTTGTAAGGCCCCTTTGTGTAAAGGGGGCTGTCTGCGTAGCAGACTGGGGGATTGTATTGAAGTAAAATGTCCTTTTACAATCCCTCCGTCATTTTCTTACGAAAA
>CAZISP010000207.1:0-3383 GCA_964541955.1 uncultured Lachnospiraceae bacterium | reverse complement strand
CGTAGCTGCGTTCTTTTCGTCCGCCTTGGGGATTGAAAATCATGCAAGGTGAGAGAAAAGCACCATTCAAGCCCCCCCAAAAAACTGCAGCCGATGTTCACATTGACCATCGGCTGCAATCATTATTCATTAGAGAGGCTTACTCCTCGCTACCCCACAGGTCGCCCCAGCCACCACGACGGCCTTGAGCATCAGTGGTACCATTATCTATAGGATCACCTACACCTACAGATGCTGCTACCATACTTACTAATTCGAGCTCTTCAATTAGTACTTCAGGTTTGATATATTCTTTTCTCATAATTCAAATGCTATTTTATCGTTACACTTTGTTTGTTATTAAAACACCACCTTCTTGCCATTCACAATGTAAACACCCTTCGTGGGATTATCTACGCGACGGCCACTGAGGTCATAATACACCTCGGGGCACAAGCCATCCACTTCAGAGGCATCAATCAGAGTTTCCTCTCCACTACGAGTACGAACGGCCAATTGCATATTGTTGACACTACTTGTAGTAAAGTAAGCACGATAGGGCTTCACGGTAAGCGTATTGGTCACCTGATGAACTTGGTTGTCTGATGAGGTGTAAGCATAATAATACTTATCTTCATCTTCGCTTGTGACAATTGTTTGGTTGGTGAATGAACCTACCATCTGCCAAACAGGTGTTCCTACAGATGTGAGTTCCGAAGATACGGCAACTTCGCTATTGGTTATTTGTATGGCCGACTTACCATCACGTAGTTTATATAAATAAGGAGTATTTGCTACGGGATTCGTCACCTCATCAAATGTCAACATATTATCAGTTGCGGAGGTCAAGGCATAGAATACATAGTCATCCGTATTAGGAGCAAAAGGCAGCACGATGGTACCATATTTCCCTTCGGCCAATTCACGTCCATAGCTTGTTTGCGATGCACTAAAGGATGTAGGGGCCGAGAATGCATAGCCGTCTGTCAGTACAAGGTTGACACATTCATCACCGCTTACCACATTACTTTCGTTGGCCAAAGCATCACCCTCAGCCAAATACACGATGGTGTTGGGGTTTCCTGTTGCAAGCAGGCCACCCTCAGCAAGGTATATGGCTTCGGTCAAGTCCATACATGTAATACCAGCATTGGTTCCGAATGCAGTCGTATACTCATTCAGCACTTCCGAAGTATATCTTCCGTATAGCTTCACCCCTTCTACTTTACCACCATCGCCTACTACGATGCTTCCCTTATAAGTCTCAGGACTAACCTTCTCCGCATTTACATAAGTAAGTACTGTATTGGCAATAGAGAACTCATATACACCGTTTGCCAATGAAGCATCAGCAGTCAATGGGATATTTAGCAAAGCGCCCTCAGTCCCCAAGAAATTATAGATATCTGCAGAATAGCATAACACACGGATAGCACCATCCTCCTGTAATGCGCTGCTCAGTGTATGACAACTTGCATCCGTACGTTCCTCATTGAAGCTAAAAGCATATCTTCCACGGTTATCCTTATCTACACTTACCCCCTCAGGGAGATAAAGGTCGCATTGGAAAGCCGTGAACGACTCTGTCGGATCGGTCAGGTCCAAGGCTATTGTCTTTGAGCCTTCAGCCTCTAGCACGAAAGGCAGAATATCTAATGAGTAGGTGGCATCCGCTGCACGGGTAGACATCACTTCACGTACCAGAGAACGAGCTGCTACATTATTGCCATTAAGGATATAGTTGGCGATATTCACGATATCGGCAACATCCACAGCACCGTCCGCATTATAGTCCGCAGCCTTCTCCACGAAGTCGGTAGCCGTAGTGCCCAGAATATGGTTGGCAAGTACCACGATATCGGCTACATCAATCGTATTGTCTGCGTTACAGTCACCAGGGGCTACATTGAGCACAGTTATTGTAGATGTCATTGACGGTATCTCATATTTCGTGCCCGACACATCCGTAAGCACAATGTTCTTGATGACCACGTCGTAATCACCGTCTTCCATCTCCGAAATTTCCAATGGGAAGTAGAAGATGGTTCCTTCGCTACCCAAGAACTCATAACTTTCCGTTGAATAACACAATACACGGATAGCGCCATCACTCTGCAAAGCACTGCTAAGTGTATGTGTGGTATTGTCGGCACGGCCGGCATTGAAAGTAATGGCATATCTGCCACGAGTATCCGTTGCAAGAGTCACTCCTTCGGGAAGGTAAAGATCAAACTGAACAGCGGTCATATCAACCGTATTCTTCAACTGTAATGGATGGCTTACCGAGCTATTGCTAAACGCCGTCACATCCTCAAAATATATCTTGTTCTCATACTCTACAACCACCTCTGTCTCTACTCTAACTTCACAAGAAGCCGACAACTCACTACCATCCGTTGTACTAACGGTAATTGTTGCTTCGCCATCAGCGACAGCTGTTACCACACCATTGGCATCCACGGTTGCAACGGATTCGTTGCTTGAAGCCCAAGAAAGAGCAGGGTTAGTCACGTCTTCTGGAAGAAGTGCCGCTGTCAACGACAAAGTCTCGTTGGGAGCTAATGATGCTTCAGTTACATCAAGAGCGAGAGAGGTAGCTAGAACATCTTCTTCCATTTCAACGACGGATGAAAAATAAGAAGTCCAACCAGCATCTTCATAAGAGGAAGTGCTTCCGCTAGGAATAGTAAGAACGGCTGATGAAGAAACTCCGTTAAATGCCATATTACCTAGCGATGGTGCATTGGAATTCAATGATATTATGGAAGAAAGATTAGAACAATAGATAAAAGCGGATGTTGCGATTTCCGTCACATTAGCAGGAATAACGACTGTAGACAACATCGCACAATCTTGAAAAGCATTAGCACCAATCGTCATTATTCCGTCGCCAATAGATATTGATTCCATCTTTCGACATCCATAAAAAGTTGCTTCATCTATGCTTTGTATATTGTCTGGAATAACAGCAGAAGTGAGATTCTCACAACAATAGAAAGCATCCTTACCAATTTTAGTTACACTGTTAGGAAGAGAAATCGATAAAAGTCCTTTGCAGTCATAGAATGCTCCTTCACCGATTTCTTCTACACCAAATGCAATATCTATAGTACCCAATTCATAGCAGTAAGCAAATGCTTGTTCCCCTACACAAACTATATTCTCTGGAATAGTAACTGACGTTAGTCCTTTGTAAAAAGAGGCAAAAGCTTTCTTACCAATCTCAGTAACACTGTTTGGAATGACCGTTCCTATGCACCCCTGCACTATTGTATTATTAACTGTTGATATAATGGCATTACAATTATCCCTACTATCAAAAACCTTATTATCCTCATCAACTATAATTGTAACAAGATTATTGCAGGCTTCAAATATATATTCCTCAATTGTTGTTACGCTAT
>CAZISP010000206.1:0-3404 GCA_964541955.1 uncultured Lachnospiraceae bacterium | reverse complement strand
GGCTCCGCGCCCTCCACCGCGCCAGCCCCCTTTGAAAAGGTGGCTGGACACCCCAAATTAAAATGCAAAAACGATGGCTGAACACCATCGTTTTTGTTATTTTTCCCCCGAAATGGCGCAGACGGCCATTTTAACGAAAAATTCACGCAGAAAGGGAAGCTTCGCAAAGGGTTTCAGAATCGAGCGAAGCGGAACCTCCGAATACCACTCGGGAGTGATTCCGTTTGCCTTCAGAATCTTCTTGAAGCGCTTCAAGGTCATCTTGTTGATGTAAGTATACCTTGTCACGCCGTCCTCGCCCTCCGTAAAACGAAAAGCCAGGCGTGTATCCTTGTCGGGCAGGTCATCGACCAGCTTTTTGTACGCCTCTATCAGCGACTTATCCGAGAAGAACACGTGGCACCAGGGCATATTGATAACGTCGCTCATATGGAAGCCGAAGGGGTGATAATAGGGCGGGAAGTTAATATATATCCTGCCGTTCGGGCGAATCAGGCGCAGAGCCTCGCGCAGAGCCTCGTCGGGTCTGTCAACATGCTCCATGAAATCGTTCATAATGATCGTGTCAAATGAATTATCCTCCATGGGCAGGCTATACGCCGACGCGCAGACAAAGGTAAATTTATCGGAATAGCCCAGCTTTTCGGCAAGGGCGTTTGCCTCTGCCTCGTAATGGGCAACGATCTCCGCGCCCGTCACGTGACGCGCGCCGCACTTCACGTAATAAAGGCTCTTGCCGGCGGCGCCGCAGCCCATATCAAGCACGTCCTTGCCCTCGAACATCTCGCTCTCGGAATATTTTTGCATAAAATGCTTCACCGTCTCGTGACCGCGCTCAAACTGCCACTGAGCGTAGGTCTTTACGCCGTCGTTCTGCATATTGAACGGGTGAGGCTGCTTTTTGAATATTTTATTTGTCGCGCAGATAAGCTTTACGGCAATACTCATACTTTTCCTCACTTCTCAAGCCTTTTTGGCATTATTATACGGCTGTCTCGCCTGAATATACAGCGATTCGAATAATTACAGGTCTCCGTTGACGCCGTGATTACGTCAAGGGGTATTATACCACCGACAACGAAAAAAGTCAATCTTTTTATAGGAAACAGCAAAAAAGAGCAGTCCCCGAGGGGACTGCCCAAAAGCTATTTAACTAACTTTTATTTTGCGGTTCGCAAATTACTGGAATGCGTAACCTGTGGGAACGCCGTTAACCCATGTGTAAACAACGTCTGCGCCAGCCTTAAGATCAGCAATGGACGTAGAAACTGTTACAGTTGCATTACCCTTAGAATCTGTACCGTAAGTTACGATAACGAAGCTGGGAGTGATGCCGATGAGCTTGCCTGCGTTTGTGAACTCGTAGTAACCAACAGTTGTGCCGGATACGAGCTTACCAACGTAGGTGTCATATGTCCAGTTAACGTTGTTTCCGCCGTAAAGGTGGAATACATTAGCGGGAGCTATATCCTCAACCACACCGTATACTCTGTCGTCAATAACAACTGTGCCGAGAGTAAGATTGAGCTCGCGTGCATATGTCTTTTCAACATACTTGCAAGCTACGAGGTCGTAGAGGTTGGTGTATGTGTAGAGTACAAGACCGTCAAGAGCAACTGTCTCGAGCTTAGTCTCGCTTGTTACGAGGTAAGCAGCGTCAACATACCACTTGAAGCCCTGAGGACAATTGTTGGTGTTAGCGTTGAATGCCCATGTGCCTACAACCTCATAGTCGAACCATGTGTTGTCCTCAGCAAGGAACTTACCGTAGTAGCAAACGTCGCCGATAGCGATCTCGCTGATAGAACGAGTTCTGTCAACTACCATGATCTGGCTTGCGTTAGCTGCGAGAACGAGAGTTGTGGACTTGAGGCTGAGGATATCACCATTGTCAGGCTTGCCTGTGAATGTGTAGATACCGTCCTTAGCAACGATCGTGAATACTGTTGCATCAGTTACAACGATGTTGGAAGCTGTAGAAACGATAGATGTGTTTCTGGAGGATGTAGCGAACTGGCCCTTAGCGATGCCATTGATGAACTCAATGTCATTAACCTTAACCTTGTTAGCGTTGTCCTTAAGAACTGTAGCGTAGCTTACGAGAGCTGCGTTATCAGCGTCAACGTCTGTGAGGATGAGGTTGCCTGCAGCATCCTTGCCTGTGATAGCATAGAGCTCAGGTGTAGCCATGAATGTATCGTTGATCTCTTCCATGATGTTGAGGCGGAGCTGCTTAGCATACTCGGAAGTAGCCATGATAGCTGCCTTGCGTGCATCGTTGAAGTACATGTTGTACTGGTTGAGATCGGGGTTAGCGTAGAGTGCGTCGATTGTGTCGCAGAATGCCTCGAACTCCATACCGTCGAATGTGTGAACCTCTGCTGCATTCTCGTTGTAGATAGCAGATACCTTAACGGTTGTGTAGTTACCGGAAGCGTCTGTGAGTGCACGGTCGATTACGAGAGCGTTACCGTCAAGAGAGAAGGTAGCGTCAGACCAGTCGAATGTAACGAAGTTGTAGTTACGAACGATTGCGGGCCATGCATAGATTGTGTAGCCTGCGAGGCTGTAAACGCTCATGTTGTTGTAAGCGCCGTTGCTCTCAAGAACTGCCTGGAATACGTTCTCCCATGTAGCAGTGCCGCAACCTGCAGCAACAAGTGCTGTGGGCATTCTCTCTGCTTCCTCGAAAGAAAGGAGGCCGGAGAGACCCTTGAGGTTTGCGTCTGTGAGCTTGTTGATGTTGGTGTACTCAACGCCGCCAACTGTAGCGGACTTGATTTCCTTTGTAAGAGCGTCGTTAACAACCTTTGTTACCTCGCCCTTGTTATCGGAACGGCCGAAGCTGTGGATAACATCGATATCCATGGATACGGGATTTACAGCGTATACATAGATTGTGTTGTATGTGCCGGAGAACTCAACGTTCCAAGAAGCCTTGAGGTTGGTTGCAACCTTATCAGCAGTTGCGAAGTAACCGGGTCTCTGGAAGCTGTAGTCACCTGCTGTGGAGGGAACTACGAAGTAGTCACCGGAGGTGATGTAGTTACCAATGTAGTAAGGTACATAGATACCGTAGTCGAACATACCGTCGCTGTTTGTATCGAAGAGAGTTACTTCCTGGAACATGTTGTCCTTAACGTCAGCAACGTCCTTCTTTACGTTGAATGCAACACCGTCGTTCATAGCGTTAGCGTTGTACTCGAAGAGGCGGAGGTCATAGATCTTTGTGGGGTTGAGAGACTCGAGGTCTACTCTGTCAACAGTCTGGTCATATGTCTGACCGTTAACTACGAGGAGGTTGCTTGAAACGGAGATCTTGTCGGAATCCTTACCGAAATCCTTGTATGTTGTGCCAACATACTCGTCTACCCATGCAAGCTTCTCGCCCTCGAATGTGAGGT
>CAZISP010000205.1:0-3414 GCA_964541955.1 uncultured Lachnospiraceae bacterium | reverse complement strand
TACCACCCCTATATCAACGGCGAGCTTACCCCGTATGCCGATCCCATGCTTTGCGGCAGCTTTACGGGCATGAGAGCAACTCACACAAGAGGTCATTTTACACGTGCGGTTCTTGAGGGCGTTTCGCTTTCGCTTCTGCACTCGAAAAAGACACTTGACGAGATAGGTATTCCTTACAATTCCGTCGGAACTATCATCGGCGGCGGCGCAAAGGGACCTCTTTGGAAGCAGATTACTGCTGATGCTCTCGGAATGTCTCTGAGAGTTACCGAAAGCAGCGATTCCTCTCTTGGTTCTGCTATGCTTGCGGGACTTGCGGTAGGCGTTTTTGCCACTCCCAGAGAAGCGGTCAACAGGTGTATAAAGGAAGTGAGCATAGCTCATCCTATTCCCGAAAACACCGAGAAATATCAGAAGCTTTTCGAAGAATACGTGAAAATCCATGACGCGCTTGCTCCCATTTACGACGCAAGGTAAGGTGACGCATGAAGATAGTTGTATGTGTCAAGCAGGCGGCAAACGGCGATCTTAACCCCTTTGACGCTTGCGCTTACGAGGCGGCACTCCGCATTCCCGGTGCCGAGGTTATACTTCTGAGCATGGCGCCTATGAAGTCGCAAGAACTTCTTCTCAGCCTTACAAGACTTGGGGCAAAGAAGGCGGTTTTGCTCTCTGACAGAGCCTTTGTTGGAGCAGACACCCTCGCTACAGCCTATGCGCTTTCGCTGGCGGTAAAAAAGATCGAGCCGGATCTTGTTATCTGCGGCAGACAGACGGTGGATGGCGACACGGGGCAGACAGGTCCGGGGCTTGCAACGGCTCTGAATTATAACATTATCCCCAACGTTATGGAGATTCTAAACACTGAAGGTCAGCTCACCTGTCGTACGAGAACCATGGGCGAGATGACGGTTTCTTATCCCGCGCTGATAACGGTTGAAAGAATCAATAATCTGCGACTTCCCAGCATTCGTTCAAGGGTTGGCGAGATTGAGGTTTTGACCGCGGAGGACGTTTGTGCCGATCCCGAGCGAATCGGTCTCAAGGGCTCTCCTACAAAGGTGCTTAAATCCTTTGAAAACGAGGACGGAAAGCGACGTTGTGCCTTCATTACGCCCGATAAGCTTGACGAGGTCATAGCTCTCGGAATAGAGCGCGGAAAAGAGCGTCTTGCTCCCGCAAAGACCTCCGAGATAATGCTTAAAAACGTTTGGATTGTGGGCGAAAAGCCCCGTTCCATGGCTGAAACAATCAGCGATGATATCACCGTAATTCCGCTGACAAACGCTGATGAGATAGCCGAGAGAGCAAGGCGTGAAAAGCCCTCCGCAATCCTTTGGGCGAGCGATGCGGAAAGCAAAATGATCGCACCGCAGGTGGCATGGAAGCTGCAGACCGGACTTTGCGCCGATTGCACGTCTCTTGAAACCGACGGCAAATCGCTCATGATGTACCGTCCCGCTTTTTCAGGCAACATTATCGCCAAGATTATTTGCGTAACGGAACCCGCAATGGCAACGGTGCGTACACCCGAGGACGCAAGAGCCGAGGTGGTCGTGTCTCTCGGCAAGGGTGCCAGAGATATTCTGCCCAAGATCAACGATTTTGCCGCAAAATACAATGCGGAGATTGCCGCCACACGTGCTGCGGTCGACTGCGAAATGTTCCCATATGAATGCCAGGTTGGACTTACGGGAAAAAGCGTAAATCCCAGCGTTTATATTGCCATGGGCATTTCGGGCGCCGTTCACCACGTTGAAGGCATGAAGCAGTCGGGAACCGTTATAGCTATCAATTCCGATAAAACCGCGCCTATATTCGACTACGCGGATTACGGAATTATTGCCGATATTTCCGACATCGTAAAATAAACGAAAAACTCACGTTTTTTGACGTGAGTTTTTTGTATATAAATCGAATTCGCCGAAAATAATAGGGTGTGAACACCACTTAAAAGGAGAAAAAATGTGTACTTGCATAGCTTTCAGACAAAAAGGACTGTATTTCGGCAGAAATATGGATCTCGAATATGACTTCGGGGAGAAAATCGTTGTCACACCAAGAAGCTTTCCCCTCAGATTTTCCGAGGATAAAAAACAACATTTCGGATATATCGGCACCGCCGCACTTATTGACGGGTATCCGCTTTACGCCGATGCCATGAACGAAAACGGGCTCTGTGTCGCAGGGCTTGATTTTCCGCAAAAAGCCTTTTATCGGTCGCCGATTAACGGTAAAATAAACGTTCCCGCATACGATTTTATAAGCTATATCGCCGCTGAATTTTCCTCGGTCGACGAGATTAAGACAAGAATTTCGGATATAAATATAACAAACGAGCCTTTTTCCGACAAAATTTCGTGCGCAATGCTCCATTGGATGATTTCGGACGGGGAATCATCGGTTGTAATTGAATCCACCGAATCGGGCATTCATTTGTACGAAAACCCTCTTAATGTTATGACCAATCTTCCGGAGTTCCCCGATCACATGGAAAATTACAAAAAGATGAGATCGGAGGAGGGAAGTGCCTTGTCGGATTTTCCCCAATTACTGTCCTCTGCGTCAAGATTCCTCAGAGCCGCTCATTTCCGAGGAAATAATTTGCCCGAAACCGATACAGACAGCGTAATATCCCACCTGTTTCGCATCCTGGACACCGTGGCGGTGCCCGACGCTTCAAAAAAAGCAGAAAGCGGCAAATATCGCAAAACCACGTATTCCGTTTGCTTTGACGCATCAAGCAAACATTATCTTATAAAAACCTGTGAGAACAACAGAATCAATCGAACAAAATTGAAAAAAGGTATGCTTGAGGCGGCAGAAATTGTGCCGTTTGAAATCATCAGAAAACAAGATTATCGGGACATAAACTAAAAATCCTCCAAAAGTTGACCTTTTGGAGGATTTGAATTTATATGGATTATTTTCCGAGACGAACACCGCTCCATTCAGCAAGATACTGAGCCAGAAGAACTGCGTCAGCCGCATTTATGCGACCGTCATAGAAAACGTCGGCCGCAGCAACAGCGTTTTCATCCAGTCCCAGATTCCAATCAGCAAGATATTGCGCGAGAATTACCGCGTCTACCGCATTTACGGAACCGTCGGCATTCAGATCGCCGTATGTGAACTGACCGACGGATGAGAAATAAACGGTCGAATTTCCATTCTTGAAGGTGGTGTTTACGTCGCTGTCAAATTCATAGGTCGCGTTTGAGAGATACGTAATGGCACTCGCAGATTCCTTGCCGGAAACAAAGGTTGCATTGCAACCTGAATTTACTTTGAAATAAGATGCAAAATAAAGCGCAGACGAATCATTTCCGCCTTTGGCAACGAGATTTTTCGTGGCGAGCGTGATCGAATTTGCTTTGATCGCAAATCCACCGACAGCGGTCTCGCTGTTGCCGC
>CAZISP010000204.1:0-3415 GCA_964541955.1 uncultured Lachnospiraceae bacterium | reverse complement strand
AAAGAGAATATCCCTGTGTCAATCGTGACTATAAAGGCTGTTATCTGCCCCGTTTCGGTGCAGAATTGAACGTCCGTGACGTAGCCGAGATCGCTTCCGTCGCAGAGATTGAGAACGTATTTCTCGCTCAGCTTTTCAGTATCGGTAAGTCGCATAGTTTCCTCCTGTAATGGCAAAGTGCCCCTCATACAAAGGTATGAGGGGCTGAGAAAAACTATTCTGTCAGAAGTATCTGTCGGTTACATTTATTATAACGGTGCCGATAACCGCCGCAACCGGAGCGGCCGCACAGACCTGCCAACCGGGAGAGGAGATTCCAAGCACCGCGCCAAACGACGGCAACGCGACCCCGAGCACGACAAGCCCCAGAACAAGCGCGCCGAGTGCGGCAATAAGGCCGTAGCAGACCTTATCGCTCCTTCCGGGAGAGGAGATAATAACGACGGCCGATATCTGGCAAGCGGCAACGGCGCCGAAGGCGAGAACCGACAAATTCACGTTCTCCACCCCGCCCGAGAAGCCGAAAACAGCGGACAAAAGCACCAAAATTCCGCCCATCACGAGACCGGCAACGGGATACTTATAATAGCTCCGCAGAGGCTTTGCAAACACGGTTTCAATATCACAGAGCTTTGCTCTGACACCGTTTTCCGAGCCCGAGAGTGCAAAGCACACGGCGGCGGCAAAGTCGAGAACAAAACCGAGGATAAGTATCTGAACGGGAAGCAGAATATTCCTTCCGATGACAAGCGGAATCATTGCCGCCGCCAACCGCAGGCTTTGCGAGAACAGCAAATATTTCAAATATCCGCACAGCTTTGCACAAGCGTTCTTCGAGCTGGCAAAGAGGGTAAAGAAGGAGCGTATTCCCTGCTCTCCCGAATTTGCCGGCGGGATGATAACGTCCGAATTCTTCTTTATTATCTGGGAATAGTCTGCCGGGCGGTCGGTTGGGCGGCGGCGGTTTTCCACCTCGCCCGAAACGCATATGAGAGCGTTCGCCTTGGCGGACGCGGATAGCCCTCCGACATCCGAGCAGATCATGCTGACCGTTCCGTTATCACCTCGGATAAGCTTTGTAAGCTCCCGCAGTTCCGCGCCGCCAAAGCCCAGATAAGCGCGGTATTCGCCAAATCCGTGGTCAACGGGGTATCCGTATTTGCGGAAGTGAGAAGCGTAGGCGATCTCGCTCTTTCGGCTGACGATGCCCGTGTTGAACGCGGTGATGACCGAATTTCCGCTCTCGGGAGCAAAGAAATAAATATTCTGGTCGGCATCGCGAAGCTCATCTATCATCTCACGGCAGCCCTTAATATAGGGCGCGGAAAATTCTATATATCCGTCAAAAATCAGCTGATTTTGCACAAGCGCGAGTCTTGCGAGGCTTGACGTAGGACAGTCGGAGGAGGCGATGAGAAGCACCTTCTTCGCCTCACGCTCAAGCTGTGTGCAGGCACGGATCAGATCGTTTTTCTTGTCTGCGGTCATGGGAAGAATGCCCGAGGGGGTTCTCATATGAGTGCAGATGCTCAAAATGCCCGATGACATGGAGGTGCAGATCACCGTGTGGTGATCGCCGTTCTTCACAAGCGTCGTGTCAAATTGAGATTCACTCTCTCCCTTGAACTCGACGATGGAGTTTTCAGCCTTCAGCCTGTCGGAATCGACGTTCTGCTCAAAGGCAAGAGCCAACACCGCCCTTGCCACCGAATCACCGAGGCTTCTGTCCCGCTCGGCGGTGGTCAGATTGCTCGCAGTTCCGAGAACGGCGTTTTCCACAAGGGTCAAAAAGCCCTCGTCCTCGCTTATCTTCCCTGTGGGATAGAAAAGGTTTGAGGCGTATATCTGCTCGGCGGAAAGGTCCTTGCTGCAAAGCGCTTCGTCGCCGTAGAATATAAGCGAGTCGTTATAATTCAGCTCACCCACTGCCTGCAGAAATTTTATCTCGGCACCGTTTTCGGCTTTTCTCGCCCGCATCATTGATACCATCGGTATTATGTACATCATCGCCGTCAGAGCCTCACTTGAGGTGGTGACGATAATAGCGGCGAGGGTCATGAGGATATCAAGCAACCCAAAATCGTCCTTGCCCACGAAGAAAATGATCAAAGTCAGAGGCAGGGCGCAGATGAGCATTACAAGAGACACCTTTGAAGTAAAGGCTGAGAACTGCTTTATGGTTCCGAGATCCTTTTTGCTCTCGGGCACCAGCTCAAGCTCGCCCTTCATTCCGCAAATAAAAGTATCGGTGCCGCACCTGACCGCAACGGCAACTCCGCTGCCCGAAACGACAGCCGAGGCGGCACCTATCATGTTCTCCTGCTGTGCAACCGTCGGTTTTTCACCTGCCAGGAAAACTCTGTCTGCGTTTTTCCTTGTTATTTCATTTTTGTCCTTGCCGTTGATTCTGCCCGTAAACTCAAGAGCCTTCAGATTTTCCGAGCTTATGAGTCTGCAGTCACAGGGAACGATATCACCCCGGCGAAGGAGAATCACGTCACCCTCGACCACGTGGCGTATACTGACGGAAAAGACCATCCCGTCACGACGAACGCGAACCGTCGGCAACGACGAGGACGCGGCGCGGTCAAAATAGCGCTTCGTATAAATATATGTGATCGACGAGAAGACAAAGGCTCCCAGTGTCAAAAAGACGCAAAGCAGAGACATTCCCGTATCGGCAAAAAACGCGCCGACCACGGAGAGGACGAACATGATAATAAGAGACACATCCGACGCCATCTTGACTATGGGACGGAAGGGATTCTCGTCCCCTGTCTTGTATATTCTGTTCTCCCCGAGCCTCCTGAGACGTCTCGACGCCTCTTTTCGGGAGAGCCCCAAGGCTATGTCGGTTTTCAGCTCAGAGGCTGTCTCCTCGGACGTCATGGCGTACCATTTCAAATCTTCCACAGGGTTCTCCTTTCATTAGTTATTTACAGGAAACTTTGATCTCGTCACCCTCAGCATAAATTTCGGCTTGGGTGAACGTGCGATTGTAGTCGGCGATGATTATCTCGGCAAGCTTATCCTCCACCTCGGTCTGAATGAAGCGGCGCATATTTCTGGCGCCAAACTTCGCCGAGAAGGATCTTTCGGCAATAAGCTTCAGAGCTTCATCGGAATAAGCGAGCGTGATCTCCTTCTCCGCAAGAACCGAGGCAAGCTCGCCCAGCATTATTGCGGCGATCTTTGCAAAATCAGTCTCGTCCAGGCGGCGGAAGGTGATTATCTCGTCAACGCGGTTGATAAACTCGGGGCGCAGGAAGGCGGAAAGTGCCTTTTCGGTCTTGGCCTCAGCCGCCGTCTCGCCGTTTTGGGCGAAGCCCGCAAGAGAGGTGTTATTCTCCGAGCCTGCGTTCGTGGTCATTACGATAACGGTGTTCTCGAAGTTCACGGTCTTGCCGTGAGCATC
>CAZISP010000203.1:0-3426 GCA_964541955.1 uncultured Lachnospiraceae bacterium | reverse complement strand
TCCCTTGAAAAGCTGTGGGAAAGGTGCTCGCCGATACAGCCGTACATCATTTTTCGTTGCCTCCCGCCAGCCAGTCTGTTCCGTATCTGACTGCAAGCTGATCTGCCAACGCAAGAGCGGTGACGGCGCGAACCACTACCGCCGCGCGATGGACGATGCAGGGGTCGTGGCGACCCACAAGGGAAAGCGTCGCATTTTCACCCTTGATGAAGTCAACCGTCTCCTGCGTCTTGAAAATAGAGGGAGTAGGCTTGATAGCACAGCGGAAAAGCAGGGGCGCGCCGTTTGAGATGCCGCCGATGATGCCGCCGTTTGTGTTGCTCACGGTCTTGACCGAGCCGTTTTCCATTCGCATTTTGTCGTTTGCTTCACTTCCACGCATTTCTGCAAGGGCAAAGCCTGCGCCAAACTCGATTCCCTTGACTGCGGGAACAGAGAAAATCGCGTGTGATATTGTTCCCTCAAGGGTGTCGAACCAAGGCTCGCCAAGGCCGCGTGGAAGACCGATAACGGCTGTTTCAAGCACACCGCCGACGCTGTCGCCGTCCTCTGCCGCCGCAAGAATCTTTTTCTGCATTTCGGCCTCAATTTCGGGATTGAGAACAGGGAAATTCTTGTCGGAAATCGCCTTGATATCGCTTGGATAATCTGCGAAATCGCGGTCTGCGACACCCGCAAGGCTCTTTACGTGCGTACCGATGAAAACACCCTTTTCCTCGAGCGCGGGAATGAGTATCCCCGCCGCCGCAACAAGTGCCGCCGTTACCCGTCCGCTGAAATGACCGCCGCCTCGGTAGTCCTCGTAGCCGTGGTATTTCTCGTATGCGGTGTAGTCCGCGTGAGAGGGGCGTGCTATGGCACGTGTGGCAGAATAATCCTTGCTCTGCGTGTTTTCGTTTGGGATAAGAATGCAGACGGGCGTTCCCGTGGTTCTGCCCTCAAATACGCCGCTTTCGATGACGAATCTGTCTTGCTCGCGCCGAGAGGTCGATATCTTGCCCGCGGGACGGCGAAGAGAGAGCAGAGAAGCGATCTTCTCCTCGTCAACGGGTATGCCGGGAGCAAGACCGTCAATTACGGCTCCTATGGCATTTCCGTGACTTTCTCCGAATATAGTTAAAGAAATATTGTTTCCGAACGTGTTCTTCATTTTACAAGGTTTCCTTTATCAGATTTGCGAAATCTTCGAATTTCAGCTTTTTCATTTCAGATTTTCCTGCCTCGGGCACGAAAACGGCGTTGATAAACGTGCCGTCAACCTTCTTGTCGTGGCTCATTGCCTCGGTAAGCTTTTCCGCGGGCACGGGCGACCTTGAGGGAAGGTCATATTTTGCCAGAACCTTTGCCACCTCATTTCGCATATGGGGCGCAAGCATCGGAATCATGCCGATGGCAACGCATTCACCGTGATAGAGGTCGGAAAGCCCGCACTCGGTCTCGATTGCGTGACCTACCGTGTGTCCGAAATTGAGCACTCGGCGCAGACCCGTTTCACGCTCGTCCTGTTCGACTACGTTCTTTTTTATGAGAAGTGAGCGATAAATTACGTTGTCAATGTCCGCAAAAGCGTCGCCGTCGCGGATTGACTCGTAAAGCTCACGGTCAGAGGTGAGCGCCATTTTGACAGACTCGGAAAGACCGTTTGAGAGCTGTCTCCCGGGAAGTGTATCGAGCACGTCGGGGTCTATGATAACGCCCTTTGGCTGCTTGAATGCGCCGATGATGTTTTTGTAGCCTCCGAAGTCGATGGCGGTCTTGCCGCCGATGGACGAATCAACCTGAGAGAGCAGAGTGGTGGGGATGTTGTAGAAGTCGATGCCGCGCATGAACATTGATGCGGCAAAGCCCGAAATGTCACCGACAACACCGCCGCCTACCGCGACCACGCAGTCGGTGCGGGTGAAGGCGCCCTCTGTGAGTGCCCGGAGCAGAGTGCGGAGCGTTTCAAAATTCTTGCTCCTTTCCCCCTGCTCAAAGGTGACTATCTTCGCCTCGCGACAGCATTTTGCCACCGTTTGAGCGTACTGCGCGGGAACACCGCTGTCGGTGATGACCAGCACCTTTCGGTCAAGGTTGAATATCTCGCCCGCCTTGGCTATGGCACCTCTCTCAAGAGTTATATCGTAACTGTTTTCTCCTAAATTTACAGGAATTATCATGCTTTATCCTTTCAACTGAAGCTCTTTATCGTAGGTTCCCAGAACCTTTACGCTGCTGCATATTTCCTCGAGATTTTTGAGCATCGCCTTTCCGTTTTCACTGTATGCGTTGCCCTCCACCTCCGCGGTGAAGTAGTATTCCCAGATAAGCTCCTTTGTGGGACGGCTTTTGAGTGCCCTCATGTTGAAGCCTGCGTCGCCGATGGCGTTGATGGCCTTTGCAAGACAGCCCGCCTCGTTCTTTACCGTGAAGAACAAGAAGAAATGCTTGTCCGCGCTGTTTTCCGCTTTTGCCGCCTTTGAGAATACCGCAAAGCGCGTGGTGTTCACCGAGCTTTCGTTAATGTTGCGCTCAAGCACGTGAAGCCCGTAGAGCTTCGCCGTTTCCATTGATGCAATCGCGGCTACCGTGGGGTCGGCATTTATCGCCACCTGTTTTGCCGCAACGGCGGTGTTTGTCGTGCCTTCGGGGATGAATCCGTGATTTCTTATGTACTCGGCGCATTGGTCAAGAGCCTGCTGATGACTGATGACACGCTTGATTTGTGTTATGCTGCTTCCGGGAACGCCCAAAAGATTCTGCACCACCTGCAAATCATATATGCCCGTCAGGTGGAGCGAGCCGAAGAAGGCAAGATCCATGACCTGCGTCACGTCACCTGCGTGGCTGTTCTCGATGGGCAGAACGGCGCAGTCGCACTCGCCGCGTTCAATCGAATCATAGGCAGACTTGAAATCGGGGTAGGCGACTGCCGTTCCGTCGGGAAATATCCTCTTTGCGGCAATGTTTGCAAACGCCCCGGGAACGCCGCTGTACGCAACTCTCATGCCCTCAAGTATTCTGTGCTGGAAGGCACGGGAGATCTCCATATTGCTTGTAATGAAGTTCACGTAGTAGGGTCGCAGCTCATCGTCCTCCACAAGTCGGCTGTTCCGCTCGATTACCGCCGCCTCCCTTGCGCTGTCAAGAACGGGAAGTCCTCGCTCCTGCTTGTAACGGGCGACCGTTTTGACCGCTTCCATTCGGCGGCAGAAAAGCTCTGCCATTTCCTTATCTACTTCATTTATTATCTCTCTTGCACGGTCAAGCTCTGACATTTTCGTTTTCTCCTCTGAAAATAAAAAATCCGCCACCATTGATGCAAGGCTCTGCATAATGATAACGGGCTATCTGTAAAATTACACTCTCGGCAAAACGGAATTATCTTCCGTCTTAACGTGCCGATTCGGCAGAACTGAACAGATAACCCCATGAATAATAATAAAA
>CAZISP010000202.1:0-3443 GCA_964541955.1 uncultured Lachnospiraceae bacterium | reverse complement strand
CTTATAACGGTGGCGTAATCCAGATAGTCCCCGCCGCTCAATTGCTTTCCCGACGATTCGCCGCTCATGGCGGAGATGATGTTCGGGGTTTTTTCAAGTGACTTGCCCAGAGTAGCATCCGAGCCGTCAAGAAAATTGCCGTTCATGTCGAGAATGAAATAGTTTCGGCTCTCGTCGATGCCCAGAAGCCCGCTGTAGGAAAGGAGGGTTTCCTTCTGCCTCTGGACGTAATTTTCGCCGTCAAGGGATTCCTCAAGGGACAGATAGAGAGGGCTGTCCTCGCTGAAGTTTTCCTTCATGGTTGAAGAAAAATCGCCCGAGTAATAGGTGTAGGTGTTGCTCATGATAACAACGCCCACAACGCACATTACGGTGATGATAAAGATCACCAAAATAAGGACGATCTTGGAATAAAGACTTTTATTCATACCGAAATATCCTTTTCGCTTTTACTTCAGATAGTAGCCGATGCCGCGCTTTGTAAGCAGGTACTCGGGGTTGGAGGGATCCCGCTCGATTTTTGCTCTCAATCGGGAGACGGTAACGTCAACCGCACGAATGTCGCCAAGGAAGCCCTCGTAGCCCCAGACCTTTTCGAGCAGCTGCTCGCGGGTATAAGGCTGACCGAGATTTTTTGCCAGGAAGGATATAAGCTCGTATTCCTGCTTTGAAAGCGAAACGGGCTCACCCGCCAGGGTGACGTCGTATTTGCCAAGGTCAATTGCCAGATCGCGCACGCGGATAACGTCGCAGGAGGGGGCTTCGACGCCCGTCTCCGAAACAACGGGCTCGCTTGAAGAGCGGCGAATGTTTGCCTTGATTCTCGACATCAGCTCACCCACGGAAAAGGGCTTGGTAACATAGTCGTCCGCACCCGTGTCAAGGCCAAGTATCTTGTCCTTTTCTTCTTCTCTTGCCGTTACCATGATAATGGGCGTGTTGAGCTTTTCACGGACTCTGGCACAAACCTCGTAGCCGTTCATTTTGGGGAGCATCAGGTCAAGCAGGATCAGATCAAATTGCCCCGTGAGAGCCTTTTCGAGACCCGTCTCTCCGTCGTATGCAATGTCGTAATCGTAGCCGCCCAGCATAAGATTAACTGCCAGCAGCTGTGCTATGTTGTTCTCGTCCTCGACGATCAGGATTTTCTTTTTATCGTTTACGCTCATAATGTGGATTTCCTTTCAATTTCCTGTCCTTGGGCACAGGGCTCGAACGCAAACCTCGTTTGCCTCTGCCGCCGCGATCCATCTTTTGGTGTTTGCTTTTGTCTGATTTGTGAAGCTCGTTATTTCAATTGTTGTAAACGCGGTAAATTCAAAGTCGGTCGGGCTTAAGCTGACCTGCGCGGTCGCCGCGCCCATCGGAATATACCCGATGGAATCAAGGGGCACTTTCAGTGCATCGGAAGCCAAAACAAGCCTCGTCCTGTTTTTGAGAAGCTTTCCCAGGAGATCGTTGCATTCGCTGACCTCCTTCGTGTTTTTTGCGCTGATGACGAAGCTGCAGCCGAGTGCGTTTGCACGGATCACGTTTTTTAACAGGTCGGTGTCGGTGAGATTATCCTTTTGCAGGATGATCGTCGCGCACGTATTCGTCTCGGCAAGGAAGTCGGCAAATGCGGCCTGCTCCTCGTCGCTCATTTTTGTATAATCCGCGATAAACGCCAGATTTTTGTCCTGTCGGCTCAGCGTACCGTCTGCCGACTCGGATTTTTGCGAAAGTGCGCCCTCCGGGACGCGGTTTCTTTCAACGAGGGTATTGAAATCAAGCAAATTTTCTTCCGTTTTCAGTCGGAGAACCGTTTTTTCAAACAATTCGGTTACCTCAATTGAGAAGCCGAGCGCCCGGGCGCATAGGGCGGAATCAATAAAATATTCATCCGTAATGAGAGAGACGGTGGTTTCCGTGACCTGACCCGTGTGCAGGAGCGCATTTGATGTCTTTATGCTTATGGAGATGTATTTTTCCCCATACTGTATAAGAAGACACCGGCGATCCTCGTCCAATGTGATCTCAACGCCGTCTACCGCACCAAAGAAAGAGGATGGCACAAGGTATGCTCCGTTTTGCTCGGTGAGAGGGAAGAGGGAATACATATGCCAGGCTCTGTTGTTGATGTAAAGCGTCGGCACGGAATATTCCTCGGCATGCGGCAGGGAGAAAGCCGCGATCAGAGCCGAAATGACGACGATAAATACGAGAATTTTAATGTATTTCTTGCTTTTTTTCACAAGCTTTCCTTTCCGCGGCAAGGCCGCCGTTATCTGTTTTCGGTTTTTTTGAAATACGCAACGGCAATATCAACCACGAGTCCGTAGCTCTTTGAGCCCTCCGTGCCGTTGAGCTTCAGATAGGTGTCGTTGACCTTGTCCGCCACATTGCTTGCCGCCGAGTCGCGGTATTTTGCGAAGAATTCGCTGTACGAGGCAAATTCACAGCGCACGTTTCTGTCTATGGTCCTGTAAACCTCGGCATATGCCGTTTTGTCCGCGCTGTAAAGGGCGTTCAGAACGTATTCCAGCAGGTTCACGTAACCGCTGTATCGAATGTACGGGTCGTCGCTCTCAATGCATACCAAAAATGCAACGAAATTTGCCTCGTCCTCGGGGGCGATGCCCCTCTGATGCGCCATTTCGTGCGCCGCCGTGTAGGCTATGCAGTAATCGGGGAAGGCGACGTTTATGTTAGCCTCGCCCGTAAAATACGAATAAACTCCGGTGATGTGCGTGTACGACCAGGGCTCACTTAAAATTACGGGCTTGAGATTGCTGGTTAAGGGGGAAATGAAATCGTATTTGTCATATGCCGCCTCGTACGCCTCGCACAGCTTGTCGCTCAGCGAAGCGATGTTGTAGGGCATGACCGAAAAGCTCTGTGATCGGAAGAACACGTCCTGCGCCGCTTCGTTTGTTTTCTCTGCCAATATCTCGGCAGTCTCTTTAAGCTCCTGCGCGCTGACCTCCGTTCGCTCAAGCTCCAGCTTGTCCTCAAGGGGTGCGCCGTTGTAGCCCACACCGTAGCCCCAGAAGAACAGCGTGTAAAAGACCGACAGCAGCGAGAGGGCTATTCCGACGAAAACAAGCATATGACGGGTTGTATCGGAAAATCGCCTGACGGAAAAGATGCAAAGGGCAACGAAGATGACGGGAAGCCCGATGATAAGCATTTCCGCTATAGAAAACGGGATTATATTTGTAATGTGGGCGAGCAGAAAACGCACCCAACGGCTCACGTTCATGTTGATAAAATCCGAAAAAGCCTCGGAATTTGCCGAGATGATGTGAGCGAGTGCCGTCGCGCCTGCGATAATATACAAAACTATCGAAAATTTTGGGAGCTTGTATTTGGGCTCCTCAATTTCATCAAGAGTGAGAAGCTCCGAGAGCTCACCTTTCATATTTGAATCCAAGTTTTAACAAAGCCTCCTTAAAATCCTCGGG
>CAZISP010000201.1:0-3463 GCA_964541955.1 uncultured Lachnospiraceae bacterium | reverse complement strand
AAGTTGGATAAAGCACGTTCATTGGGTGTTCAGGTCATTACACCTTTAGAGTTCTTTTCTATGGTACAAGCGGCTTAAAAACTGATGAGAGTTGACATTAGAACAAATGTGCCATATAATTTGTTTAAGAAATGGAGTGTACCGATGAAAGATTTATTTGGACTAGCACAGCAGTGTCAGAACGATTTACTGTCTGTTGGCATTCGGTGCGGTAATGTACGGTCATGGACTGTGAATACCAGAGCCAAGGCCAGATGGGGTCTTTGCAAGAAGGTTGGCAGGAATCTTTACGATATTCAGATTGCCGAAGCCTTGCTGCAGGACAATGTGAGCGATCAGGCGGCGAAGGATACCATTGCCCATGAGCTTATTCATACGGTGCCGTGCTGTTTTTCCCATACAGGAAAATGGAAGCAGCTTGCCGATAGAGTCAATCAGTTACTGCCGCAGTATCAAATCAAAGTTAAATCTTCATTTGAGGAGAAGGGCATTGAGGATAACCGGCCAATACCCGAATGCCGGTACCTTTTGAAGTGCCAACGATGCGGCAAGGAAATTCACAGGCAGAAGAAAAGTATCGTTGTTGAGCATCCCGAACATTACCGTTGCACCTGTGGCGGAAGGCTGGTTCGGATCAAGTGACATAAGGGGGAAATTCCTATGCAAGAGAACAGGCAGACCCTTGATTATATTGTCCGATGTATCGAGGATACAGGAAATGATCCCAAGATACAAATCTACGGGTACATCAATTCCGGAAATGATTGCTTCATAACCAGAAACGGTGATGCAAGAAACCTGATCAAAAAGGTTGAGGCATCTCAGCTGGAACAGTATGTGGCAAAGCGTAGTGCATAACTGCGTTACTATGTGAACCCGAACATAAAATAGGCAGTACCTTCAAAGGTACTGCCTATTTTATGTATACGACAGAGTTACTACGTTCTTTATGGGGTTGATTAATTGCATCCCGGATTCGACCATGGTTTTGAAGCTGTATATCTCCTTCTAATTGTAGTGTTAATTGTTGCTCAAACAACTAACAACTATAGTAAAATGGTTAAGAACTTCACAGATGCATGGAAAAAGTATCTCCTTGATGACAAACAACAGTAAATATGCAGTAGCCGTCTGCTCAATATCACAACGTAAATGTCAAATGTACCTATGTTCATGAAATAGTGCGCCATCAAGGTAAGCGGCAATTCTGACTGCGTTTTCGGGGGAGCAAGCGCTGTCTCTTAGGCCCATTTTTGAATCCTTCAAAAGTATCTTCCTCTGAGGTAAGCGTCAATTCTAATAGCGTATATAAAGCTCCGGCTCTGAGAATTGTCTCGGAGCCGGAGTATATTATTTTGCATTGCGAAGAATTGTGTGATTGTGATCCAGTTGTGTTATAATGAATAATTATCTCATCGGAAGCTTTTTCGGAAGAGGGAGAGAAAAATCTGTAATTGAAAGCGCCAATGTGAGCTTAGAAATCTTTTAGAAATGATTTCATATTTGTCAATACTAAATTGTTTTGACACCAGGTATCAAATGGCTGTTCTCTGTTTAATTGCTGGTAAATCTCTCGAAACTCTAAAAATAGATCTCTTATCAGAGGATGGTGTATTCCCAATGAGTGACAATAGGATTCCAGTGAAGATTTTCCGTTAAATAATGCTTCTTCGACTTTTCCCGTTTTAGCATAAACATGGCAGAGGTGCATGCGTGTTTTGGCAATATTGGGGTGATTGCCTGGCAGATACTTTTCCTGAATCGATAGTGCTTGCAGTCCCAAATCCATGGCTTTATTGACTTCATTCAGCGAACAGTAAACAGCACACAAGTTATCGAGAGTTTCTGCGGTATCAAGAGGGCTTAATGAGGGAATGCTTTTTCTGATCTCCAGAGCTTTCAGATGGTAATCCTTTGCCTTTTGGTAATCTTTCATGAAGAACCATACTTCACCAATGTTGTTATATGCATTAGCGGTATCAGGGTGATTCTCTCCAAGAATTTTATGATGAATACTCAAGGCAATTTGAAGATACTCTAGAGCCTCAGGATACATTTTCATTTCTGAATATGTGCAGCCTAGATTCATATAACTGTTTGCGGTTTCGGGATGCATTTCTCCATATTCACTTATTGTTAGATCAAAAGCTTTTTTGCTATAGTCCAGTGCACCAGCCATATCACCCAGGTCACCCAAGACGCAAGATAGATTATTATAGGCAACGGCAATGCTTGAGTCTGATTGTTGTTCTTCCCACAAATGGAGAGCTTTTCGATAGTATTCCAGTGCCCTATGATAATTACCCATTTTGTCATACACAATACCTATTGCGTTATGCAGCTCAGCTAGGTCTATTGAACTTTCTTCTGGTAGATTTTCGCAATAACGAAGTGCGTTTTCAAGGTATTCCAAAGAAGCGGCAAACTCTCCTAATTTGCAATACATTTCACCGATGCTAATCTCTAGCCTGATTGTTATATCACGATCTGGGTTGCTACCATGAAGATGGGTTGCTCTTGCCTCGAGGTGTTGTTTTAGCGCATCTGCATATAATCCTTTGCATTGATACAGATATCCAAGACGGTGATATATTTCGGTCAGCAAATCGTTATTCTCATAATGACAGGTTGTTGCTTTTTCTAGAGCAGCTTTTGTGTAATCAATTGCAATAGAATATTTGTTCATTGTGTAGTATCCACCTGCAAGCTGTAAATAGCCATATACAAGAATTGGGCAGAAATCTTTAGCATAGCGAAGCATTCGATCTAAGCAGTTTAGTTTATATTGGTAGTATTTATCAGATGTTGAACTGTCTAAGGAATCTGTATCGATTATTCGTCCAATAAGTTTTTTAATTAGACTTTGATTAAATCCTTTTTTCTCAAAGTAGTCTCTAATAAGGTCGTGAAGGATGTAAGTATGGGTAGTAGCATTCCATTCTAGCCAACCATTAGAAACAAGATTATGAATAACATCGGGATTAAGATCTAGCCAAGATATCACAAAAGAAGGTGTTTCTCCACCTGGAAGCAATGCAAAAGATTGAAGAAGTGTATTTTCAGCAAAACTCATTTTTGCAAGTCGAAGCAATTGCCCGGTGTATTCCGTCAAATTATCTGCTGACCAGGCGTTCCGCATATAATCACGTGAAAGCTTTCGCACATGGCTTTCCAAGGAATGCTCAGGGCCAATAACCCTTGCTAGCATGATTATGGCCATGATATTTCCATTAAGCAGAGATAGTAGTTTTCGTACGCTGTGAACATGCTTTTTTGTACGGTCATAGGGATAATGCGTATAGAAAAGTTTGATACATTCATCCGAGGAGATGGGATCAAGTTGAATAGTTCGATAAGGAGGAATACCTTCACAACGAGAAGTAGCAAGAATGGTGATTCCTAATCCGGTGATACGAGAAAAGACATCATCGGAAAAGGCAGATTCCTTTACGTCGTCAATAAA
>CAZISP010000200.1:0-3476 GCA_964541955.1 uncultured Lachnospiraceae bacterium | reverse complement strand
GGCTGCACCTTCCGGCGCAGCCTGCTTTTTTCTTAGGGACTTTTTTTACAGCCCCCGGATAAGAGTTTTCCTCCAATTGCTGCGACACAATATCATTCACATTCAGAAAAATGACTAAAGGGAGAAAACACCTTTTACCAAGGTTATTTTCTCTGAATGTGAAAAATTTATTCTATTGTGTCGCAAGAACATTATACCACATCTAAAAATATAATGCAAGCATTTTCTTTTCCCCTGCTTTTTTAAGCTCGACTTAACAAATAGCTATAATGTTGTTTTAATCACTCTGACAAGTGTAACACATCACTCTCTCCCATTGTTTTTGCTATAATAAAAAGTGCGTTCCGCAAAGAACGCACCGAAAAAGTGTTTTCCTCTGATTGTTGCGACACAATTTCATTCTCGTTTAGGAAATAGAAAAAGAGGAAACACCTTTTACCAAAATATTCACTATATTAAAAAATATATTCTGTTGTATTGTAAGATCATTATACCATATTTAAAATATATTGCAAGCGTTTTCACAGGCTTTATTTAAACAATACTTGACAAAGTATGTATTGACTGTTATAATAACAATGGTCGGCACGAAGCCGTCACAACAAAGACCGAAGTCTTACTATTTATAATATTTATCGATAAAAGATACTCAACGAAGGTATCGGTATGCCCTGCAGGGCTTTTGTACCGAGCCTTTTTATTTTTTGTTTTTCTAAAAGGAAAGGATCTTATATCTATGAAAACAACCATCACCAAAGCCACTACACTAAAGCTCACCTACGCCGCCCTTTGCCTTGCATTAGGTATGGTTTTACCTTTTTTGACAATGCAGATACCCCAGATAGGCAAGGCTCTGTCTCCTATGCATATTGCCGTGTTTCTTTGCGGATTTCTTTGCGGAGCCCCCTACGGTGCGGCAGTTGGATTTATAACCCCTTTGCTCCGCTCTGTTACACTGGGGATGCCCCTACTCTTTCCCGATGCTGTCGTTATGGCTTTTGAACTCCTTGCCTATGGACTGCTCTCAGGCGCACTTTACAGACTTTTTCCAAAAAAGATTCCCTACATATATGTGTCGCTCATACTCTCTATGATCGGCGGAAGAATAGTTTGGGGGTTAGTAAAGTTTATTGTTTCGGGCTTTATGAATACGGATTTTCCCTTTTCTGCATTTATCGCAGGTGCGGTCACAAATGCTATTCCGGGTATAATCCTACATATAGCGCTCGTTCCCGTTATAATTATTGCTTTACGTAAACATATAGATTAAATGATCATTTTCGAACAGACAGAGGGGGCTTTTTTGAAAAAAGCCCCCTGCGTTTTTCTCGTTTTCTTTTTGGGTTCTTGTCCCCCTTTTTTAAAAATGGTTCAAGTAAAAATGCACATCCTTTTTTGGGGATGTGCATTTTCTATTTATTACTTGATGTTTGCCTTAGCGCGTCTCTTCTTTCCGAAGAAGGGAGTTACGGCAACGCCGAGTCCGCTTATGAAGAAGAGTACAAACCACATATCAAGATGTGTGCTATCACCTGTCTGAGGAACATTTGGAACATCGTATTTGTTCACAAAAGTTACTTCTGTGAGTGCTGTATCACTCTCAGCTTTTTTGTATACAGGCTTGGATGCAACAAGTGCGCCCTTACCATAGTCTGTTACAACGATCTCAACAGTGTATACTGTCTTATCGTAGGTTACGCCTTCAGCGTTACCTGCAACCTCTGCAAGTGTATACTTATATGTTCCGACCTTTTCAAACTTAAGCTTTTCAAATACCACTTTACCGTTTGCTTCGTTTTCGGCAGTCTTAACTACCTTACCGTCGCTATCCTTAAGCTCAAACTTAAAGTCGCCCTTAAGCAGATCAGCATTTTCGAAACGCTTAGAAGCCTCTACCTGAACTTCAACGGGGGTTGCCTTATAGGTATTCTTGAACTCAACTTCCTCTACGGACTCGCTTTCAAGTTCATAACCATAATCGCTTACTTCAAGATATCCGCCCTTATCGACTACCGTTACAGTCACGCCGTAAACGCTTTCGTCGTAGGTTATACCGCCAAGACCGTTATTCTTTTCGGTTATCGTATACTTGTATGTACCCGCCTTTGTAAACTCGAGAGTAAACTCGAACTTACCGTTCTTGTCGTTCTTAACAGTATCTACAACCTTGTTATTACTGTCTGTCAGAACAAATTCAAATTCTGCATCAAGATCACGGCCGTCAAGTGTCTTATTAAGTTCGCCTTCCTCACCAAGAGTAAGCTCTGTGGAGGCAGGAACGTACTTGTTTACAAACTTAACTTCGGGAGAATCTGTACTTCCTACACCTTCAACAACCGCCTTAAGCTCGCCGTTTTCATCGGTTACGGTTACCTTTACGGTAAATACTTCATCGTCGTAGGTATAACCCTTTTCGCCGAGATCAACCTCTGTCACCTTGTATTCGTATACGCCGACCTTTGTATAGGTAATAGTATCAAATCTGAATGTGCCTGAAGCTGTATTTGTAACTGTGGTCTCTGCAGGCATAGGAGCATTTGCCGCTACCGCTTCAAGCTTAAACTTGAACTCGTCTGCCTCAAGCTCCTTATGATCGCTTTCAAGAGCCTTGCCGCCGAAGATTATAGCGGATGTAGCCTTAGGATCATACTTGTTGTTAAATATAAGCTCTGCAGGCTTGCCATCCTTGTCTGTTACAGTTACAGCAGTCTCCAGCTTTGCATCCTCGGTATTATCTGTTACAACCACTGTCACAGTATACTCGGTGCTATCATATGTCATACCGCCGAGAGAGCCCTGCTCCTCAACTACCGTATAAACATATGTGCCCACTTTATCAAATACAATGCCGCCGAAGCTTGCTTTTCCGTTTGCATCATTGCTTATCTTAACATCTGTAGGCATGGGGGCATTGGCACTTCCCGTAATAACAAAGCTGAACTCACCGCCCTTCAATGTATAGCTGTTACCCTCGGTAGCCTCTACTTTCTTTTCAACACCGATCACTACGGGATCGCTGTCCTCTGCTTCATAGATGTTTGTAAACTTGAATGTTGCGGAGGGAGCTTCACTTCCCTTTGTATACTCAACTGTTGCAACAAGTGTGCCTGGAGTGCTATCATAAAAGTAGAGTCGACAAACTCACCAAAAGATGATAAAATAAAAAGGAAAAGAAAGGTGAGGAAAGATGACCTACGACAAAGAATTTAAAGAAAGCGCATTAAGACTATCGGATGAGATCGGAGTCAAGAAAGCAGCGGAACAGTTAGGAGTACCATACTACACAATAGCAGAGTGGCGAAAAGCCAGAACACGCTATGGTTCCAATGCCATCATCGGAAGCGGACACAAGCGAATGCCGACAGATCCGAACGAGCAACGCATATTAGAGCTTGAACGCGAAAATATGGAACTTCGTCGAGCAAACGAGATTCTGCAGGAGGCACTCGGTTTTTTCGCAAAGAACCGAAAGAAGT
>CAZISP010000199.1:0-3482 GCA_964541955.1 uncultured Lachnospiraceae bacterium | reverse complement strand
CCGTATGTTCGGCACGGAAAGCACGGACAGCCTTTCCTTTGCAACCTCTGCAAATCAGCTCGGCAAGGGGCTTGACGAACAGCTTCAGGGGTTTATCCGAGAACACACTGATACAAGGCTGATAATTATTGACACCCTTCAGAAAGTCCGTGAAACAGGCGGAGATAATTACAGCTATGCCAACGATTATGAGATTATCACACGACTCAAGCATTTTGCCGACAGCTACGGAATATGTATGCTGCTTGTTCATCATACACGCAAGCAGAGGTCGGAGGATAATTTTGATATGATTTCAGGCACGAACGGCTTGCTCGGTGCGGCAGACGGCGCTTTTCTTCTGCATAAGGAAAAGAGGGTAGGTAATTCTGCCGTTCTTGAAATATCGGGACATGACCAGCAAGACCAGAAGCTGTATATTGTCCTCAATCCCGAAACGTTATGCTGGGATTTAGCGCGCACCGAAACCGAACTATGGAAAAAACCGCCCGAGCCTATACTTGAAACAATCGCTGAAATTGTCAATGCGGATAATTCCCTGTGGGAAGGTTCGCCGACGCAGCTTGCCGAAATCCTTAAATCCGACATACCGCCTAACGCTCTCACAAGAAAGCTGAACGTAAATGCAGGGCGGCTGTACAATGAGTATGGCATTTCTTATAAGAATAAGCATACTCACGGCGGACGGTTGATACGGCTTGCATATACCAAGCCGTGACGGTGTGCGACGGTTGCGACGATATTTATGACAGTAGGTGCGGTACTGAAAGCACCGTCACATCGTCGCATATCGTCGCAGAATGCGGAGGATATCCCTCTGCTTACCTGCGGTCTATGACCGCATTTTAAAGGGGTCAAGAGGAACTGCTTGCCCACGGACTATTTGCCTGCAAAATAGTCCTAGTGGGTTAGAACTATTCCGCTGAATAGGTTTGCACCTGAAAGATGCTTAAACCGAAATAAAAGGAGAAAATAGTGAGCTACGCAATTATCAGAAATGAAAATCACAAGATGAATGCCGTGCCCCTCCTTGAACGTCACAACGAACGGCTCAATCATAATTACAGCAACAAGGATATTGACCTGTCACGAACATCTGAAAATTATCACCTCAAGAAAATCCAAGCTGAAACCTATCAGCAGGAATTTGAGAGGATACGCACCCGACAGGAGTTGAAAGGCAACTTACGTCTGCACGGCGAGAAGCAGAGTACCATTCTCTGTGAGTTTGTCATTACATCGGACAAGGAGTTCTTCGACAGAATTGGCAAGGAGCATACAAAGAAATTTTTTCAGGACGCTTATGATTTTGTAACGGCAAAGGCTGGCGGCGAACAGTACGTCCTCTCCGCTGTTGTTCATATGGATGAAGCCACTCCACATATGCATGTCGCTTTCATTCCTGTCATCAACGGCAAGGACAGAAAGGGCAATCCTTGCAAGCGTATCAACTGCTCGGGGTTCTGGAAAGGGCGGGACAGCTACTCCCGTCTGCAAGATGAATACTACGATTTCATTATCTCCCGTGGATATGACTTGGAGCGTGGTGTGAAAGGAAGTACCGCCGAGCATTTATCTGTTGCAGAGTACAAGCTGAAAAAGACAGAAGAACAGCTTGCTGAAATGTCGGAGCAGATTGCAGAGATTGAAAATATTGAGGAAGTCAAAACTACAAATCTCCCGCTGAACACAGTTGCAATCAAGAGAGATGATTTTGAAATGCTCTCTGCTGCGGCGAAAAACTATGCGGGTGCGAAAAATGCAGAAACGGAAAATATTCAGCTTAAAGCGGAGTGTATAAAACTAAGAAGTGAAAACGAGGAACTGAAATCAGAGAGGGACAACCTATCGGGACAGCTTCATCTGCTTGAATACGAGTATGGCAGGTTTTATGAAACCGTTGCAGATGATGTTGATATTGCAGAGGAGAATGAAAAGCTGAAAAAGGAAAATGAGGTTGTTTCCTCGCAAGTGCATACTTTATCACATACTTTATCAGAAGATGTGATGTTACTCAAACAAGAACGGTACGAACTTGAAAAGAAGGTTGAAGAAAAGGACAAGGAACTTATCCAGACAAAATCCCTGCTGAAAGCCTTGCAGGAGAAATTCGACAGGGTTATGGAATTTATCAGAAATCATAGCTTGAAAGAAAAGCTAGAGGAATTTTTGAAGCCTGTTATCAAACATAAATCGAGATAAATATTTTATGGCTTACCTCTTCGCTTCTTGACTTTACCATGCGAAAGTGGTATAATCAGGGATGTAGAGGTATGCCATAATAATTGAACGTAGGAGGAATTAATTATATGGCAAATATTATCGCTAATAAGAATAAAAACGGCGAAATCATTTCGTATCGTATCCGTGTTTCTCTCGGATATGATTTGAACGGCAATCAGATTCAGAAAACGACAACCTTCAAAATTCCGCCGCATACAACGGAAAGCAAGGGCCGCAAAATGGCACAGGAATATGCCATTGAATACGAGCAGCACTGCCGTGGATATTCCACGCTCAGAGAAAATATGCGGTTTTCAGAACTGGCTGAATGGTACTTTCAGAATTATGCACCTGTTGAACTAAAGGAAAGTACGGTGTATAACTACAAAAGTCAGTACGAAAATCATCTTGCACCCAAAATCGGGAATATGAAGCTGAAGGATATTACAACGCCGAAAATCACTGAGCTTATGCAAAGCTACACGCTTAATCCTAACACAGTGAAGAAAATATATGTTGTAATGCAAAGTATTCTCACCCGTGCCGTTGAACAGGGCTTTATCCGTGACACTCCCTGCAAGCACGTTATTCTTCCGAAGCGCAGGAAAAACAAAAAGCCCGTTATGGATGAGCAGCAAGTAAAAGCGTTTCTTAATTTTCTTGATACGGAAAAGTGGGACGCTGACCTTAAAACGATTGTCAAGGTGCTACTTTACACGGGAATGCGTTCGGGAGAATGTCTTGGCTTACGCTGGGAGGATATTGATTTTGAAAACCGCACAATTTCAATCAACTATAATCTTGCAGACATCGCAGGCAAACATTTTCTTACGACGCCCAAAACCGAAAGCAGTCAGCGTGTTATAGGAATGAGCCAGACTCTGCACGATATACTTACGAAACACAAGGCTTTTCAGGATGAGCTGATTAAATCCCTCGGCACAAAATGCACTCACCCTGAAATGGTGTTTACGTCTGCACTTGGTAATTACAGAGACAGAGGTTCTGTGTACACATCATTCAAGCGATTTACCAAAGGCACGGAGTTTGAAACAATGACTTTACACCAGATGCGGCATCTGAACGCTACTTTATTGCTTAACAGCGGCGTGGATTTAAAGATTGTTTCGGAACACCTCGGTCACAGCGGTGTTGAGGTTACGGCAGATGTATATGCGGATGTACTCAAAAGCTCAAAGATGAAGGTTGCGGATTTAATATCGCTTAAACTTGCATAATACAAGAGGATACAAAAAATC
>CAZISP010000198.1:0-3484 GCA_964541955.1 uncultured Lachnospiraceae bacterium | reverse complement strand
GAGCCAAAGCCGGGGGTGTGGTCTGTGACGATAAGGTCGTTGTCAATGGTCTTGGGAACGCCGATAATGCGCATCTCGTAGCCGCAATTTTTTGAAAATTCGCCGAGCTTTGCGGCGGTGTCCATTGAATCGTTGCCGCCGATGTAGAAGAAGTAGCGGATATCGTATTTCTTGAATATTTCAAGGAGCTTTTCGTAGGTCTCTTTGCCCTCGGATACGATGGGGAGCTTCTTGCGGCAGGAGCCAAGCGCCGCCGCGGGAGTGTTTTCAAGGTCGGTGAGCTTTTTTTCGTCAGAAAAAAGCTCGGTCAGGTCAACAAGTCTCTCTTCAAGGAGACCCTCAATGCCGTTTCTCATGCCGTAAAGTGTCTTGATGGCGCCGCCGTGGCAGGACTTGTCAAGTACGCCGCGAATAACACCCGACAGCGTTGCGTTTATTGCCGCGGTGGGTCCGCCCGACTGACCTACTACTGCATTTCCGATAAGCTTTTCCATATTTACCTCACAAAGCAACGGCAGAGAGCTGTCCGTTGAAATTTACGTTGTTTTCTGAAGTAATTGTACCATTTTTGTCGAGCAATGTCAACATACAAAATGCTTTTTGAGTGTACAGGCAAGAAATTTTCTTTTTTACATAATATTTTATAAGAAAATTTTGCGGGAGGACTTTTCATGCTTACATATCTGCTTTCTATTGCGCTCAAGGCAGCGTGTCTGATTTTGGGAATATCAACGCCGGGGGGATTCCCGCCGCCACTTGACGCAGAGGAAGAAAAAAGGCTTTTCGACGCACTGTGCTCTGCGGGTGACGAAGGGGCGAGGGAAAAGCTGATACTTCACAATCTGCGGCTTGTCTCCCACATCGTCCGAAAATACTATTCAAGCGCCAAGGACACGGAGGATTTGGTTTCTATCGGTACGGTGGGGCTGGTGAAGGCGGTAGATTCCTTTAAGCCCTCAAGCGGGGTGAGGTTTGCCACCTACGGGGCAAGGTGCATACAAAACGAGATACTCATGCACTTCCGTTCGCAAAAAAAGATTCAGGCGGAGGTATCCCTCAGCGAGACCATCGACATGGATAAGGACGGAAATCCGCTCACGTACATTGACGTTATGAGCAGTGACGAGAATATGTGCGAGGAGGTTGAGCGAAAGATTCAGAGCGACAGGGCGCGGCAGTTAGTTAATAGCGCGCTGAGTGAGCGTGAGCGTCGGATAATCGACCTTCGGTACGGCCTTTCGGGGGGTGAGCCGCTTACCCAAAGAGAGGTGGCGCAGCTTCTGGGAATCTCACGCTCGTACGTGAGCCGCATTGAAAAAAGCGCCCTTGAAGCCCTGCGGTCGGCGATGGGATAAGGACGCGGCGTTCCTTTATAAAAAAAGTGTCGGCGGGGGAGCGTCCGTTAATTATTTTTTCATCGTTGTTATAATCAGAACGCAGGAAAATGCAAAAAGCCCAAATCCTCCGTCATACCGAAGAACGAGGTAGACGGCAAACAGCCAAAGAACCATAATGCACGCCCTGCCGCACGCTTTGACCGCTTTTTCTCCTGCCGAAGGACCTAAAAAATAGGACACGGCGCACTCAAGCACCCGTCCGCCGTCAAGGGTGGAGACGGGAAGCAGGTTTATGAGCCCCAAAAAGAGGGAATAGTCTGCTATCTCCCCCGAGCGCAGGGCGAAAAAAAGCAAAAAGCTTGCCGTGGGTCCCGACAGAGCGATTAGAAGCTCCTGCCCGTATGAAATGCCGCTTCCGAGAACGATGCGCGCGCCCAGAGGCTCAAGTGTTATGCGGCATATCTTCTTTTTCAGCGCTGCGATCATTATCACGTGCCCAAGCTCGTGAAAGAAAACCGCCGACAGAAAAAGAAGCAGGGATGCCATATCGGCTTTCGCCAAAAACAGAAAAATCGGCAGTAGCAGAACTCCGATCCCAACCTTTATTTTCATAAAAACACCTCCGCGTCTGCCATTTTATGACAGACGCGGAGGTTATATTACTTACTTTTTGATCTTCATTACGATAGAGCCGAAGGGGCAGAGCTTGATGTCGCCCGTGCGGGTTTCGCCTGTTTCCATGTCGGTGTAAACGGCGCTTGTGCTGACCGCTCTCTCCTCGTTTCTGTAGTTGAACAGGAACACGTAGTCAAACTCGCCGTCCGTGCGGCTTCTTGAAATAACGCCCTCGGCGAGAGTGCCGTCAAAGCTGGATTTCAGACCGCTCTCGGTGACAATCTTTTCGTAGAAATCGGTCAGGAAATCGCCTGTGTCGCGGAATGCAACGTAGTATGCCTTGCCCTTACCGTAAGAGTTCTCGAGCACCGCGGGCATGCCTGCGTAGAAGTCTTCCTTATACGAGCCCAGCACCCTTGCGCCGCGTGCGTGAACCAGCTCGCAGTAGTCGATTGCCTTGTATTCCTTGCCGCCAAACTCCACCTTGTTACTGTCGTGAGGATAGAGAGAATCAATTTCCTCGTTCCACAGACCGAACACGTCCTTTAATTTGCCTGCGGGGAAGCCGCCAAGGTAGCAAAGGTCGTTTTTGTCAACCATGCCGCTGATGTAGGTGGTAATGAACGTGCCGCCCTCCGCTACGTACCGCTCGATCTTGTCAATAAGCTCGTCGGATACCGAGTAGAGCATGGGAGCGATGACAACCTTGTATTTTGAAAAATCGGACTCATAGCCCACGATGTCGGTATTGATACCGCGGTCAAGGAGCTGCTTGTAGTGGCGAACAATAGTCTCGTGGAGCTTTTTGTTATTCTTGTTGAAGCCCTGAGCATCGTCAAGTGCCCACTTGTTTTCGGCGGAGTAGAACACCGCAACGTCGCTTTCAACCGGGCACCCTACGATGGCGTCAAGCTTTTCAAGAGTTTCACCAAGAGAAGCCACCTCGCGGAATACGCGGGTGTTTTCGCTTCCCTCGTGGCTGACTACCGCACCGTGGAATTTCTCCACGTTTCCTCTTGCCATTCTCCACTGGAAATACTGAACGCTGTCCGAGCCTTGCGACACCGACTGCAGACCGCCGAGGCGGTTTACTCCGGGGCGCTTTAATTTGTTGATATCATGCCAGTTGGGCATGCTGGGAGTGCTTTCCATGAGCAGAAAGGGTTTTCCCCCTTTAAGCGAACGGAAGAAATCGTTGTTGAAGCAAACGTCGGCGTGCTCGATGCCCGCATCGTCGCGGTGCCAATAAGGGTAGGAATCCCAGGAGGCAACGTCGATGTGCTTTGCCATTTCCCAGTAGTCGATCTTGGTGAAGTTTCGCATAAGGTTTGCCGTTACGGGCTTGTCCGAGAACTTGCGGATGGCATCAATCTCAAATTTCATATAATCGGTATAGGAGTTGGAAACAAAGCGCTTCCAGTCAAGGCTCAGACCGTGAACGCTGTCCTCACCCATGGCCGAGGGAGGCTCGATCTGATCCCAATCTGTTACCGTATGGCTCCAGAACTGAGTACACCAACTCTGATTGAGAT
>CAZISP010000197.1:0-3497 GCA_964541955.1 uncultured Lachnospiraceae bacterium | reverse complement strand
TACACTTAATTCACCATTTTTTTCCTTAAGCCCTACACACATATTATACAGTATTTCGTCGCAATTATCTACACCTTTGCGAAAAAAACTTATTGGCATAAATAGACAAAAAAAAGCAGAGAGGTTAAGCAAAAATCACAGTTGTTTTTATGTTGTTATTATGATATAATTATATATAATTGTATAATTACGCGCAAGTCTCGGAGGTTCAAATGAGAAAGCTCTTAAAACTGTTTTTAACGTCGGCCATCGTATCTGTTTTGGTTGCCGCTTTTGCAATGTCTATCTCTGCATCCGACTTTGAAACTTCAAGGTCATATTTTGCTTCATCCGGTCAGTCGAAAGCATTTTTTGCAGACAAAAATGCCGATTCGACGGTAACTCGCGGCGAAGCTGCTGAATTTCTCGCAGGTTATGCGAAAAAATCGGCTTCGCTTGGAATAATTACCGCAAAAAACACCGACAAAATCTTCACCGACGGCGGAAGCTATTCGGCATCGATCACAACGGTGTTCAAATACGGCGTTATGCTGCCCGTTTCTGCCGATAAATTCGGCACCGAGGACAAAATAAGCGACACAGAGTTCCTTTCTGCCTGGCTGACAATTCTCGGCTACTCTGCCGACGCAGGCGATTTTCTCTATGAGTTCCCCTACGATTGCGCGGGCAACGCCGGTATAGTTTCATCTGTATCGGCAGACGATCTGACCTTTACTCAGATGCTTGATATTTCGATGCGCGCCATCGGTGCCGACTTTAAGGGCAGAACAACGTCGCTCGTTTCATCGGCGGCATATGCCGAGGCGGCAGGCAATATCTCCGATTCCGCCGAGAACGTCACCTTCAAGGGCGCTCTCAGCGATGACGTTTTCCTTCCCCTCGGAAACGTTTGCGGAGCCGATGCGAAGATGGATTTTCGATTTGACGTCAGCGTAAGCAAAGGAAATGAAAAAGCAGAGCTTGACGTATACAAGCTGACGGAAATTACAGCCTCGGATTTTACCTCGGTTGAGGGCATTACCCCCGGGAAGCGTTATGTTGCATTTGATTTTTCAGGTGCCGTAACGATTGACATTTCCCTCAAAAACGACGCTTTCTCATACGACATCCGTTCAACCTCCTCCGATTATACACACTCCTTCACCAACGGCATGCTGTCGATCGCAATAGCAAAGGCTCAGACTATCAGAGTGACTTTCAACGGTAACACCGAGCAGGAAATATATGTTTTCGCGAAGACAACGGGTTCCTCCGTATCCGCAAATGAAATAAAGAACACAACGGTCAACACCAATTTATCATCAGCTTCCGTCGAATATTTCTTTGAGGGCGGCATCTATATCAACGAATACAGAATAGACACCAAAAACGGTTCGTATTTCAGCACAGGCCTTGGCACCTTAATATGCGCAAGCGATCTTTGCGAGCATTTCGGTCTCGACAGCTCGATATATGATTTTGGTAAGGAATACTACTTTAACGGTGTTCCCTACGTTGCCGCCGACGCGGTGAACGAAGCTCTCGGCTTCAGCGATTGCATCATCAGCTTTGACAACGAAACGATCAAATACGTTTATCCCGATTATGTATTTGATATTGACCACGTCACGCTCCGGTCGGCTGCGAATGACAATCTCTCACTCACAAGAGACAGCGACGGGAACTACCGATTGAACCGCGTTGAATCGGGTTTCGGCGGTCTTATAGCAAACGTGACCGAGCAATTCGGGCTTTCGGGAGGATGCCTCGACCTTGATTTCGATGCATTTGCCTCCGAGAACACCAAAATAACGGCAACCCTTGTGGCTCGCGGCTCAACCAGCCAATATGCGTCGGCTTCGTTCAGCCTCTCGGGCGACACCCGCCGCTGCTCCTATCAATTCACGCTAAGCGATCTTAACTCTCCCGAATATACCGAAATATATCTCATAATCTCCCCTGCAGATTCCTCTTCTCCCGCGGAGCTCAGCTACACGGTGGCAGGTAACACCATTACCCGTGAGGAATTTTATCAGCAGACACAGCTGGTAATTTACCCCGAGTATCCCGAGCAGGTAAACAGAATTTATGATTATAAGGTGACGGTAACTCAGGGCGACCGCACAGAGCAGATCCCCGTTTACAACCACACCATGTGGTATGCGCTCGGAAACAGAACTGTGGGCGGCGACTCCTACCGTCGGTTCTCTGCCTTTGCATTCTCCGGCGGGCAGGTCCGCGTTGACATTAAGGTTTCATGTGACGTTGAGTGCTATTCTGTCATGCCCTCGGCTCTTGGTCTGAAAAGCACCTTTAAGGACGGCGTCATTTCGGTTTATCTTGACGAGCCCGAGTATTTCCTGGTTCGTCTAAACAACAGAGACACATCTATCATCTCCGTCTTCGCGGATTATCCCGAATTCTTCGCCGATATTCCCGCAAAAGAGGACGAGAACGTTATCTGGATCGACGGTTGGTACGAGCCGAGCGAGGAGGAGCACGTAGTAAGCAACGGCACCGTGATACAAGCGACCCTTAACATAACGGAGCCGAACACGATCCTTTATATCGCCCCCGGCGCGGTGCTCAACGCAAGAACCCGTATTGCAAGCACCGCCATCAACACAAAGGTCATCGGCAGAGGCGCTATCGTTGACCCCTATGGAAACATCTACAAAACAGACATTACCCAAGGCGGAAACGAAGGCACGGGCTACCGTCCTCTCGCCATCAGTGCAAACGGGGTCTATGTTGACGGAATCACGGTTCTTGATGCTCGCTCTTTTAACATCACCGTGAGTGTGAGCAAAAATGACGCGGGCGTTGAGATAAGAAACGTAAAGGCGCTTGCCACCATGATGACAACCGACGGAATTTCCCTTTACGGCGGCACGGGTCACAAGGTTGAGAATTGCTTCCTCTATGTGGGCGATAACGCATTCGTTTACAGCTGCTCCGGTGCCTACATCAAGAATTGCATAATCGGTACAACCTGTGCGGCGTTCTTCCCCCAGGGCAGTACGTCATCCATCGTCTTTGAAAATTGCCACGTGTTTGCGGCATACGGCGGTCTAATCAATAACCGCTACAACGGCTCGGAAAGCACACCCGTTGAGGACAGAGTTTCTCAAACCCACGAGAACACATTCATAAATCTCGATGCCTCCGACTGCGTGTTCCTCTCCTGGTTCTTCCAGGGCAGAAACATGGGCGATCTGCCGAAAAAATTTGTGTTCGACGGTGTTTCTATCCCCGATTGCACGGGAACGGACAATATTCATTCCACCAACGGCAGCTATGAGATAAAGCTTGAGAACAGCAGCACCCTGCTTTTCACGGAAAATTATACGATTGAAATAAACAATCTGTACGTAGACGGCAGGTTGATTGAGAGCAGTGATGATATTGAAATCCTGGTATCCAAAACAAGCTCGCAGAAGGTTGCCGGAAACACTTTAATCTTCACCTCCAACGGAAAATACAGCTATGTAAAGCAGCACAACGTGAAGGCTGGCTAC
>CAZISP010000196.1:0-3508 GCA_964541955.1 uncultured Lachnospiraceae bacterium | reverse complement strand
GTCCGAGGACAAGCCCACGGCAGTTTTTGAAAGCGGCGCGGAGATACTTGAAATACTGAAAAAACAATAAAAAATAAGCGGCGAAGCCATTGGCTTCGCCGCTATTTTTTTAGAAAATCTTGTTGGGATTGAGCAGGTTCTTGGGGTCGAAAACCGCCTTGATGCCGCGCATAAGCTCAATAGACTCGGGGTCAAGTGAGCGGTGCAGGAATTCCTTCTTTGCAAAGCCGATTCCGTGCTCGCCCGAGACCTCGCCCTTAAGCTCTCTTGCCTTTGCGTACATCTCGTCCATAGCCAGAGACAGCTTTTCCTGCCAGTCGCCGTCGCCAAGGTCGTCTTTAAGAACGTAAATGTGCAGGTTTCCGTCGCCCGCGTGACCGAAGCTCTTGATTCGCGCGCCAACCTTTGCGGAAAGCTCGTGAGAGAACTCAACCATTTCATTTACGCGGTTGCGAGGAACGACAACGTCAACCTCGTCCATGTCGGAGGTGGAGTTCTTGATAGCCTCCAGGAACGCGCCTCTTGCCTTCCAGATGGTCTCGTCTCTTTCCTCCGTGTCCGAGATGAAGATGTCGATAGCACCCTCTGCAAGGCAGATTTCGGCCGCACCGGAGTAGCTGTTCTCAATTTCTTCCTTGCTGTTGCCGTCAAACTTGAGCAGCAGATAAGCGTCACCCGATGCGTCGGGGAACTTTGTTCCAAGATAGCTCTCTGCGTCGTAGATAACCTCTCTCTGCATGAACTCGATAGCGGTAGGCACGCACTTTGCCTTGATTATCTTGGGAACCGTGCCGATAGCCGCCTCAAGAGAGGGGAAGGGGATCAGAAGACTGATAGTCTTCTTGGGCAGGGGGATAAGCTTCAAAACCGCCTTCGTGATGATTCCAAGCGTACCCTCGGAGCCTACCATAAGGTCTTTGAGCGCATAACCGGAGCTGTTTTTAACGATTTTTCCGCCGAAATTGACTATCTTACCGCCGGGAAGAACGACCTCAAGGGCGCGAACGTAGTCGCGGGTAACGCCGTATTTAACGGCTCTCATACCACCTGCGTTTGTGCTGATGTTTCCACCGATTGTCGCGGTCTTTTCACCGGGGTCCGGGGGATACATCAGGTCGTTTTCCTCTGCGAACTTCGCCAGATCCATGAGCAGAACGCCGGGCTCGACCGTGACCGTCAGGTTTTCCTCGTCAAGCTCCAGAATTTTGTTCATGGCGCTCATGTCGATCAAGATGCCGCCGCAAACGGGAACGCAAGCGCCCACAAGTCCTGTGCCGCTTCCTCTTACCGTTACGGGAACCTCTTTTTCGTATGCGTATTCCATTATCTTTGAGATCTCGCACGCACATTTTGCAATTACAACGTAATCGGGCTCGCTCTTTGTGCCGCCCAGCTCGTCGTGAGAATATTCTTCTTTGGCTTCACTTCCGCGGAGCACTCTGTCGCTGTCACCGATTATACCGAGAAGCGCGTCAAATACAGTTACATCAAACATTTTTCTTACCCTCCTCAATTTCAGCGATCAGCTTGGGAATTATTTTGTAAAGGTCGCCTACAAGGCCGTAGTTTGCAATGCTGAAAATAGGTGCGCTCTCGTCCTTGTTGATAGCAAAGATGCAGTCGGAATTCTTCATTCCCGCCGAGAACTGTACCGCGCCCGAAACACCGCAGGTCACAATAAGGGAAGGACGAACGGTTCTTCCGCTGAGACCTATCTGACGGCGCGCCTCGACCCAGCCTGCCTCGATAAGAGGTCTTGTAGCCGCCAGCTCGGCACCGAGGGCGTCAGCCAGCTTCTTTATAAGCTCAAGGTCTTCCTTTGTCTTAACACCTCTGCCCGCAACAACGATGCAGTCGGCGTTTTCAATGGACTTCTGCGTGGGCTTGGGAACGACCGAAAGCACCTCAACTCTCGATTTGAGCTTTTCGGGGGCGATAGTGCAAGAGATAAGCTCGCCGCTTTCCTCCGCACGTCTCCGGGGAGCCTCCATTACCTTGTAACGAACGGTCGCCATCTGAGGACGGTGGTTGGGGGTCTCAATGTGCGCCATAATGTTTCCGCCGAAAGCGGGACGGATCTGCGCCAGGTCTGTGTTCTCGTCCATGTCAAGCACCGTGCAGTCAGCGGTAAGGCCTGTGTTGAAGCGTGCGGCAACTCTGGGCGCCAGCTGACGTCCGACGGAGGTCGCGCCGACAAGAATGGCGCAGGGCTTTGTCATGTTGATATGATCCTCAAAAACTGCCGTGTAGCTCTCGGTTATGTAGTGCTTGAGCTGAGGCAGGTCGTAAATGTAAACCTTGTCAACGCCGTAGTGAAGCAGCTCCTTTGCCTCGCCTGTAATATCGCTGCCCATAAAGAGGCAGTTTACCTTCTGACCTATCTTTCCCGCAAGCTCGAGAGCCTTGCCGATAAGCTCGTAGGTAACGGGGTGGATCTTGCCCTCATCGTGGTCAACGTAAACCGTAATATCGCGCCAGAGAGATTTGTCAATAGCCTTGACCTCGTCCTCCTGAACGGTAGCCGCACCTGCGGGGCCCTTCTTTACGCAAAGCTTGCACATCTTGCAGCCCGCGCCGACGGTAACGTTTCCGCCCTCAATGGTGAGTGCGCCGAAGGGACAAAGCTTTATGAATTCTTCTTTGTTTGCTATTTTGCTCTGTTCAATAATAAGCTGTGCCATATTCCGTCCCTCCTTTATATAAACTTGCGCTCTTTGAGCTTTGCGAGCATCTTGTCTGCAAGCTCATCGCCGTTGCCCGTCCAGAGCTCTCTGTCCTTTGCCTCGTCGGGCGGGAAGATCTTCTGAACCTGTGTGGGCGAGCCGCTCAAGCCATAATGCTTTTCGTTCTTGTCCTCAAGATCATTGAAGGTGATGCGCTTGATCTCAACGTCCTTTGTCGCCTTCATGCGAATATAAGAGGGAAGTCTGGGCTGGAGAATATCCTTTTCAACGGACAAAAGGCAGGGGAAGGAGACCTTGGAGCGCTCAATGGCGGTGGGTGTCTCCATCTCGACCGTAATATCCTTGTCCGTGATCTCAATAATTTTCGTGACGTTTGCGATAGAGGGCAAATCAAGTCTTTCAGCCATCTCGGGACCAACCTGAGCGGTATCTCCGTCGGTGGTCTGCTTGCCCGTGATGATAAGGTCGTAGCCGCCCATCATTTTAACGCCCTGAGCCAGAGCATAAGAGGTTGCAAGCACGTCGGCACCCGCAAACTTTCTGTCAGTCAAAAGATAACCCTCGTCCGCACCCATGGCAAAAGCCTCTCTTATGACCTCCTCTGCCTGGAAAGGCCCCATTGTAATGACCTTTACCGTGCCGCCGCACTTTTCTTTCAGCTGAACGGCAGTTTCGATGGCGTAAAGATCGTAAGGGTTCATTTTAGTGTCAGCACCGTCACGGATAAGCACGCCGGTCTCGGGATTGACCTTGACCTTGTTGCTTCCGGGGACCTGCTTGATACATACGATAATGTTCATCTCCAAATCTCCTTGTCTTCTTTC